>NZ_JBHVEG010000082.1:0-26992 GCF_042802395.1 Promicromonospora sp. NPDC057488 | reverse complement strand
GAGCTTGTCGAGACCCACCAAGGTCTCGACAAGCTCGACCAGCGATGCGCGGCCCGTCAGACCTCCAGGAGGAGCGCCTCGCCCTGGCCTCCGCCGCCGCACAATCCGACGGCGGCGCGGCCTCCGCCGCGCCGGGCCAGCTCGTGCGCCGCGTGCACCGCGATGCGCGCGCCGGACGCCCCCACGGGGTGCCCCAGCGCGATACCGCCGCCGTGCACGTTGACGAGGTCCAGCGGCACGCCCAGCGTCTTCGCCGAGACCCCGACCACCACGGCGAACGCCTCGTTGATCTCCACGAGGTCGAGGTCGGCGGCCGTCCAGCCCTCGCGCTCCAGCGCCTGCCCGATCGCCCGGGCCGGCTGGGAGTGCAGCGAGTTGTCGGGCCCGGCCACCTGGCCGTGCGAGCGGACCGTCGCGAGTACCGGCACACCGGCCGCCTCGGCCCTGGCGCGCGTGGTGAGCACGAGCGCCGCGGCGCCGTCCGAGATCTGCGACGAGTTGCCCGCCGTCAGCGTCCCGTCGCTCTTGAACGCGGGGCGGAGCCGGGCAAGCGACTCGGGCGTCGTGTCGGGGCGCACGCCCTCGTCGGTGCGCACCTCGACGGGCTCGCCGCGCCGCTGGGGCACCGAGACCGGCGCCAGCTCCGCCTCGAAGTACCCGTCCTTGGCCGCGGCCGCGGCCCGCTGGTGCGAGGCGGCCGCGATCGCGTCCTGCTCCTCGCGGGAGACGAACACGTCGCCGGAGTTGTGCTCCTCCGTCGAGATGCCCATCGAGACGTCGTCGAACGCGTCGGTCAGGGCGTCGTGCGCCACGGAGTCGACCAGCTCGGCCGAGCCGTACCCGAAACCGGACCGCGCCCCGGCCAGCAGGTGCGGGGCGTTGGTCATCGACTCCTGCCCGCCCACCAGCACCACCGACGCCTCGCCGGTGCGCAGCAGCCGGGCGCCGTCGATGATCGACGTCAGCCCCGACAGGCAGACCTTGTTCACCGTCACGGCCTGCACCTCCCAGGACACGCCGGCGGCCACCGCCGTCTGGCGCGCGGGGTTCTGGCCCGCGCCCGCCTGGATCACCTGGCCGAAGACCACCTTGTCGACGTCGGCCGCGAGCGCCCCCGCGCCCTCCAGCGCCTTGCGCGCCGCGACGGCGCCCAGGTCGACGGCGCTCAGCGCCGACAACGAACCCTTCAGCCGACCCTGCGGCGTCCGCGCCGCCGAGACGATCACCACGTCGTCGGCGCTGTGTGTCGCGCCCGAACCGGTGGCGCCCGGACCGGTGCTCGTGGCACCCGTCGGAGCAGCAAATGCGTCACTCATGAGACCTCCTTTGGCCGTTCTTCCCAGCGTATCTCTCGGGCTCGCACGCGAGCCCGGCGGTCGCGCGCGAGCTCAGCCCGCGGAGCCGACCAGCTCGACGGCGAGCTCCGGCTCCGTCTTGTCGACGACCTCCTCGGCCGTGACCCCGGGCGCGAGCTCACGCAGCACCAGCCCGGACGGCGTCACGTCGAGCACCGCCAGGTCGGTGATGATCCGGTTCACCACGCCCTTGCCGGTCAGCGGCAGCGAGCACTCGCGCAGGATCTTCGGCGACCCGTCGCGCGCCACGTGCTCCATGAGCACGATGACGCGGCCCGCGCCGTGCACCAGGTCCATCGCCCCGCCCATGCCCTTGACCATCTTGCCGGGGATCATCCAGTTGGCCAGGTCGCCCGTGGCCGAGACCTGCATGCCGCCGAGGATGGCGGCGTCGATCTTGCCGCCGCGGATCATGCCGAACGACGTCGCCGAGTCGAAGATCGACGAGCCGGGCAGCAGCGTGACGGTCTCCTTGCCCGCGTTGATCAGGTCCGGGTCGACGGCGTCCTCGGTGGGGTACGGGCCCACCCCGAGGATCCCGTTCTCGGACTGCAGCACGAGGTGCCGGTCGGCCGGCACGTAGTTCGGCACGAGCGTCGGCAGCCCGATGCCCAGGTTCACGTACATGCCGTCGGCCAGCTCGCGCGCGGCGCGCGCGGCCATCTCCTGTCGCGTCAGTGCCATGGTTCAGCCCTCCTTGCCCGACGGCGTGCCCGACGGCGCCGCGGCGGGCTCCGTCACCGTGCGCCGCTCGATCCGCTTCTTGATGTCCGTGCCGACGTGCACCAGCCGGTGCACGTACACGCCCGGCAGGTGCACGCTGTCGGGGTCGATCTCCCCGGGCTCGACGAGCTCCTCGACCTGGGCGATGCAGACCCGCCCCGCCATCGCGGCGAGCGGCGAGAAGTTGCGCGCCGACCGGTTGAACACGAGGTTCCCGTGCCGGTCGCCGCGCAGGGCGTGCACCAGCGCGAAGTCGGTGCTGATGGCCTCCTCCAGCACATATTCGGCGTCGGAGTCCCCGAAGGTGCGCACCTCCTTGGCCGGGGACGCGATCGCCACGCCGCCCGCGCCGTCGTACTTGCGGGGCAGGCCGCCGTCGGCCACCTGGGTACCCACGCCCGTGCGCGTGAAGAAGGCCGCGATGCCCGCGCCGCCCGCGCGGAGCTTCTCGGCGAGCGTGCCCTGCGGGGTGAGCTCCAGCTCGAGCTCGCCCGAGAGGAACTGCCGCTCGAACTCCTTGTTCTCGCCCACGTACGAGCTGGTCATCTTGGCGATGCGCTGCGCGTTGAGCAGCACGCCGAGGCCCCAGTCGTCCACGCCGCAGTTGTTGCTGACCACCGAGAGGCCCGTGGTGCCCTGCGCCAGCAGCGCCTCGATCAGCGCGATCGGGTTGCCGCACAGCCCGAACCCGCCCACGGCCAGCGAGGCGCCGTCGGGGATGTCCGCGACCGCCTCGGCCGCACTGGCGACCACCTTGTCGAACCCGGTACGTGCTCCAGTCATCATCGACTCCTCCATCACGTCAGTCCTGGCAGGTCATGCCATGTGCCAGTGTCACACTCCCGGCGCGCCGCCGGGCAGCACCTCACCGCGCGCTCCAGCCGCCGTCGACGGCCCACGAGGCGCCGGACACCATGGCGGCGTCCGGGCCCGTGAGCCAGCCGACCAGCGCGGCGACCTCGTGCGGCTCCACGAGCCGCTTGACCGCGGACTCCGCGAGCATGACCTTCGCCATCACCTCGGACTCCGGGATCCCGTGCGCCTTGGCCTGCTCGGCGATCTGCTTCTCCACCAGCGGCGTGCGCACGTAGCCGGGGTTGACGCACACGCTGGTCACACCGTGCTCGCCGCCCTCCAGCGCCGTCACCTTCGACAGCCCCTCCAGCCCGTGCTTGGCCGCCACGTACGCCGACTTGAACGGCGAGGCCACCAGCCCGTGTACCGACGAGATGTTGACCACCCGCCCCCAGCCGCGGGCGTACATGCCCGGCAGGGCGGCGCGGACCAGCAGGAACGGCGCCTCCAGCATGATCCGCTGGACCAGCCGGAAGTCGTCCGGCACGAAGTCCTGGATGGGGCTGACCCGCTGGATGCCCGCATTGTTCACCAGGACGTCGGTCTCCAGGCTCAGGTCGTCGAGCGCCCGGGTGTCGGAGAGGTCGACCACCCAGGCCTCGCCGCCCACCTCCTCGGCGAGGGCCTTGGCACCGTCGCCGTCGACGTCCGCGACGGTCACCTGCGCGCCGCGCGCGGCCAGCTCCCGGGCGCAGGCGGCGCCGATGCCGCTCGCACCGCCCGTCACCAGCGCCCGGCGACCGTCGAGCCGGTGCTCCTGGGTGTTCCGGTTCATCGTCGTTCCCTCTCCTCGGTGTTCCCGCACCCCGTCGTTCCCCTTGCGTTCCCGGTCAGTCGTTCGCGGCGAGCGCCCGCTCGCGGGCCTGGTCCTCGGCGTCGAGCGCGTGCAGGGACGCGCCCTTGGTCTCGCGCAGCGCGATCGCCGCGACCAGGGTGATGAGGGCCGCGATCGCCATGTAGACGGCGGTGGGCCACCAGGAGCCGGTGTTCTTGAGCCAGGTGGTGGCGAGGATCGGCGCGAGCGAACCGGCGACGATGGAGGTCACCTGGTAGCTGATCGAGACGCCGGAGTACCGCATCCGGGTCGGGAACATCTCGGCCATGATCGCGGGCTGCACGGCGTACATCAGGGCGTGGAACAGCAGGCCGGCCATGAGCACGGCCAGGATGACCCAGAGGTTCTTGGTGTCCATCGCGGGGAAGGCGAACCAGCACCAGGTCGCGCCGAGCACTGCGCCCGTGATGTACAGCGGCTTGCGGCCCACTCGGTCCGCGAGGCGCCCGACGGCGAGGATCACCACGAAGTGGAACGCGTGCGCGGCCGCGACGACGCCGAGGATGCGCGTGGTGTCCATGCCGAGCGCGGTGCCGAGGTAGACGATCGAGAAGCTGACCACGAGGTAGTACAGGATGTTCTCCGCGAACCGCAGGCCCATGCCGGTGAGCACGCCGCGCGGGTAGCGCTTGATCACCTCGAGCACGCCGTAGCCCTTGTCGCCCTCCTCGATCTCCGCCTTGGCCTCCTCGTAGATGGGGGCGTCGGAGACCCGGGTGCGCACGTAGTAGCCCACGACGATCACCACGGCCGACAGCCAGAACGCGACGCGCCAGCCCCAGGCGAGGAAGGCCGCGTCGGTCAGGGTGGCCGACATCGTGTAGAGCACGACGGTCGCGAGCAGGTTCCCCGCGGGGACGCCGGCCTGCGGCCACGCGGTCCAGCGGGCCCGCTCGGAGTCCTTGCTGTGCTCCGCGACGAGCAGCACGGCGCCGCCCCACTCGCCGCCGAGCGCCACGCCCTGCACGAAGCGCAGGATCACGAGCAGCGCCGGGGCGAGGAAGCCCACCTGCTGGAACGTGGGCAGGCAGCCCATGAGCACGGTCGCCACGCCGATCAGCACGATCGTGAACTGCAGCGTGTACTTGCGCCCGAGCTTGTCGCCCAGGTGGCCGAAGATGATGCCGCCCAGCGGCCGGGCGAGGAAGCCGACGGCGTAGGTCACGAACGCGGCGATGATCGCGTCGTAGGCGTTGCCCGTCTCGGGCATGAGCACCTTGTTGAACACGAGCGCCGCGGCGGTCGCGTAGAGGAAGAAGTCGTACCACTCGACGACGGTGCCGGCCATCGAGGCCGCGACGATGCGTCTGATCAGCGACCGGTCGTCCGGTGCGTGGGTGCCCTGCTGTGCGGACATGCTGCTGCTCCTAGGTGTCGACTCTGACACGGGGTGCGGCCGGGAGCGCGGTCCGCGCCGTCGGCCACCTGTGACTCGCCCGAGTGTTCCCGGCGGGCGGTGTGCGCAGCAATGACGAACTGGGCAGAGGCGGTGTGCACGAATGCACACTTGGTACGGTCGCGGCATGTCAGCCCGCAACGAACCGCCGGCCGGCCAGGTGGCCGACCAGCTCCTGGTGCTGCTGGCCGTGGCCCGCACCGGCCGCTACACGACGGCGGCCCGCGCGCTCGGCGTCAACCACACCACCGTGGCCCGCAACATCACGGCGCTGGAGCGCGCCCTCGGCGGGCGTCTCCTGGTCAAGGGCGCGGACGGCTGGGAGCTCACCACGCTCGGCCGCCGCGCGGCGCGCGCGGGCGAGGCCGTGTCGGACGCCGTGGACCGGCTCGTCGGGGGCGACACCGAGGCCGACCCGGTCACCGGCGTCGTACGCATGACGGCGACCGACGGGTTCAGCGCCTACGTGGCCTCCCCCGCTATCGCCCGGCTGCGGGGCGCGCACCCCGAGCTGTCGGTCGAGCTCGTCACGGTCACGCGCGTGGCGACGCACCACCGCTCGGGGGTCGACGTCGACGTCGTGGTCGGGGAGCCGAACGTGCAGCGGGCCAAGGCCGTGCGCCTGGGCGAGTACGTGCTCGGCATGTACGGCTCGCGGGACTACCTGGCGCGGCACGGCACGCCCACCACGGTCGAGGAGATGTCGCGGCACGGCCTGGTCTACTTCGTCGACTCGATGCTCCAGGTCAACGACCTCGACGCGCCGCGCCGCCTGGTGCCCGGCATGCCGGACGCGCTGGCCTCCACCAACGTGTTCGTGCACGTCGAGGCCACGCGCGCCGGCGCGGGACTGGGGTTCCTGCCCTGCTTCATGGCCGACCGGCACGACGACCTGGTGCGGCTGCTGCCCGACGAGGTCACCGAACGCCTGCCCTACTGGGCGGTGATCCGCAGCGAGTCGTGGCGCCGGCCGGCCGTGACCGCGGTGGTGCAGGTGCTGGTCGACGAGATGAACCGGCAGCGGGACCGGATGCTGGGCGTGTGACCGTCGAGCGGCCTGAACGGCCGAGCAGACGCAGAGGGGCGAAAACGAGTTCGCGACGCAGCGGACCAAAGCAAAATCAGGCATTCCGCGAGTGGAATTGTCGGGATTTTGACTGAACGAGAGAATGTCGCGCGAAATCAGGACTGAAATATCACCCGCATATTTCACTCGTTGGTTGCCGCACCACGTCGCCCAGCACTAACATCATACTGTTGTTTCGATAAATCCGGCTTGGGCGAATCAGGAGACGGGCGTTGACGACCGCGCGCGCGGAGAACTGCGACTTCTGCGAGATAGAGCGAGAGAGTCTCGGGGGTGACGGCCGCGACCTGTCCGAACGTCAGCTTCACCGCGATGCCGCGACGGGACTCGGGGTGTATGCGGACATCGCACCCGTGAAACCAGGGCACCTGCTCCTCCTCGCCCCCGGGCACGACCTCACCATGGCAACGGCGCTCGCCGGAGACGGCGAGCGATGGCGTTACGTGGACGCGGTGCGAGAGGCTTACCGGAGGACGTTCCCGGACAACGGTCTGACGATCCTGGAGCACGGCTCCGGGGGCACGGGACACAGGCGCGACTGCATCGAACACGCGCACTGGCACCTTCTGCCGTTTGAACACGAGCTCGGGGAAATCGTCGACGCGGATCTTCGCGCCGCGCTGAACGAAGATCAGGCACAGAAAGAATGCCTGAGCGACATTCGCGCCCTTGACTCCCGCTATGGCAAAAGCAATTACTTGCTCTACCTCGACCATGGAAAAAACCCGGATCCGACGAGCGGCCCGGCCCGGGCATACCTGTACACGCTCAAGGTCTCACTGCCCTATCAGCAGTACACACGGAGCGTCGGGTACCGATACGTGGCCACGACGACCGGGACCCAGGTCGGAGCCCTGGACTGGGACTGGGCGCTTCATGCGAGCAGCCGCCTGGTCGAGCAGACGATGCAGATGCGGACCCAGTTCGCCCGGCACGTCGATTCAGCCCTGCTCCGCCCGGTGAACGACAGACTCCACGACCTGGTCGTTGCATGACACTGTTCCCATGAGCCCTCTGGACGAACCAGCTCGAGTCGCCCGGCTGACGGCCATGCTCGACAGCGGTCTCGACGAGTGGTCCGCCGTGCTCACCAACGGCGCCTCGCTCAAGCTGGCGGCGAGCGCATCCGCGCGTGACGACTGCGCAGTCCTCACCTTGCCAGGCATGGACCTCGTGGTCGGCAGCGACTACGTCCGGGGCGCCGGCTTCTCCATGTACGAGCACGGGCAGATGTCCGACTACGACATCGGCTACTACCTGGTCGTCGCCAACATCAGTGACGTCGCCGCCATGGGTAGCCTGCCGGCCGGGGTCCTCGTGGTGGTCCGCTACCCGCAAGACCTTCCGGACGCCGCCTTCGACGACATCATGCGCGGAGCGGACGAAGCGGCCCGGAGATACGGGACCCGGATCATCGGCGGCGACACGGGCACCGCGGACCAGCTCTATCTTTCCGGCACGGCCCTGGGCGTGAGCGAACCAGGCACTGTACTGAGACGCTCCGGGGCACAACCTGGCGACCACCTGTTCGTCAGCGGTGAGACCGGGATCGCCGAGGCCGCTCGGCGCTACTTCGAGCACGTCGCCGACGGCGGCGCCCGCCTCACCGCAGATGTCGAACATGCGCTGGGTGAGTCCTGGCGCCGCCCCCGCGCCGATGTAGATCTAGGACTTCGGCTCGCGAGCTCCGGCGTCGTCACGAGCTGCCAGGACACGTCTGACGGGCTCAAGGCCACGATCAACCAGATCGCCGAGGCCAGCGGCGTGGGTTTCGACGTCGAGGCCGGCAACGTGCGGATCTCGCCGCTCGTCGAACAGGTTGCCGGGGTGACCGGCCGCCCCGTCGAGGACCTGGTCTTCGGCGGATCGGTGGACTTCCGCCTGGTCTTCACGGTGAACGGCGGCGCGACCACCGTGACCGACTTCCTGGGACAGTTCAGCGACGCAATACATATCGGTTCGGCCACCGCAGGCGGTGAGGCACGGCTGCTCCAGCGCGACGGGTCGGCGTCCGAGCTCCCGGGAGTGCCGTGGCGGCACGTCTGACCGACCCACCCGGGAGCCGGGTCACTCCCTACCGGTCCAGTTGAGGACGATCGTGGTGACCACGCCCGCCGCCACGCTCGCCACGGTGGTCAGCACCGCCGTCACCCAGCCCGGCAGACCTGCGGTGAGCGCGAAGGACGTCGTGGCGACCGTGATGACCAGCCATCCGACGATCCCCACGGCCGACGGCGGCAGACGACGAAGCCAGCCGACGAACCTCATCTGCTCGAACGGCACACCGGACGCGACCCGCGCCCGCTGAGCCTCGTCCAGAAACCGGTCGAGCCAGTTGATGTCCACGAAAGACACCCGGTCGTTGTACTCCGCCCGCGGCCCGCCGTGCACCGAGACCGCAGCACAAAGCTGCTTCACAAGCTCCCGTACGCTGCGGTCGTTGACCCAGCGCGGCTCGGCCAACAGCAGCGCGTGGGCGACGATCACCTGGTCAGGGAAGAGCATGGTGTGATTCCGCACCTCGTGCCGCTTCGGCACGAAGAACAGGCGCGGTACGTGCTCGATCGGCCGACCTCGTTGGACCCGTAACCACTGGCGCAGGTCCGCCGCCGCGACCCGGAGCACACGATCCGTGTTCGCGGTGACATACCCCTCGCGCCGGATGGTTCCGAGCGCGATCGCGGCATAGGCCCGCTCGAGGAGCTTGAGCCGTTCGTCGTCGAACAGCTCTTGCTCCAGCCACTCGACCGCACGGTGCAGCTCCTCCCGATCAGCGAGCGCCGGGATCCTGCCCAGGACCGCAACCGCGTGCGCCGTCGTCAGCACTCGCGGGCGGTCCGGTTCCGCCTGAACGGAGTGCCACCCCCAGCCCCGACCGTCCAGCATGCTGTCGAACAGGCGCTGCACCACAGGTCTCGACTCCAGGTCGGGCGCCCCGGCGTCGACGAGCGCTTCCACGATCGCCGTGACCTTGAACGTGATCACGAGGTCCGTCTCGTCGAACAGCAGCACCGCCGGGCCGTCGATGGAGGCTTCCGGCAGCAGCTCGAGCGTTCGCCACGGCACGCGGCCGTGGCGGGCCAGGGTGGCGCACGCGGCACTCGTGCCGTGGATGCCGTATTGGTTGGTGTGGATCAGGCCGTCCGCAAACTGCCCCCACACCAGGTGGTCCTGGACGCGCAGCGCGGAGTCCTCGATGGTCCGGACCAGTCGATGACGCGCGACATCCACGCGACCGAAGTCGCTGGACTCCACCTGCCTCGTATCCATCGAACCTCCAACCGCCCACGCATGACCATATTTTACTGATCTATTACCAATAGATCCAGCAAAGCATGTCGCCTAGGTGGCTGGCTACCGCCTCTTTCACCTGCGGGTGGACTCTTGAGATCGCACCGGCCGAGCCGAGGTTACTCCAGCATTACCCATACTCGAACTTGGCTATGAGAAGTATCGAATTTGACTATTTGATCGTGTTGCGACGCCAGTCGGTCAGCCCACCGCCGCCACCACCGCCGCCACCCCCGGCTCCGCCATGATGATCGTGTAGTGGTTCACGCCCGCCACCTCGCTCGCGGCCAGCCCCGGCAGCCGCCCCGCCCACTCGGCGACGGTCCCCGCCGGGTACATCCCGCCCGGCTGGTCGAGCAGCCCGCGCGGCGCCCGCAGGAACGTGATCGGCAGCCCGGTCTCGGCGGCCCAGGCCAGCGCGCCGCGCAGCGCGTCGCCGCGCGCCGAGTCCGCCGAGTCGGCGGCGACGGCGGCGGGTGACGTCGCCGGGCGGAGCACCGGACCGCCGTCGGACCCGTCAGCGGCCGGGAACTCCGCCAGGTCGTAGTCCACGTACTGCTCCACCACCGGCGTCCACTCGCCGAACGCGGGGTGCGCCCGCCAGAACTCGCGGTACGCCTCGCGGCTCGGGAACTCCTGGCTCAGCCGCTCGATCGCGGGCCCGAGCAGGGCTCGCACCAGCTCGTCGGGCGTCGCGCCGTCCGGCACGCCCGGCGGCAGCGGGATCGGCAGCCCGCCGTCGACCAGCACGAGGCGCTCCACCAGGTCCGGGTGGCGGTGGGTCAGCACGAGCGACACGAACCCGCCCATCGAGTGCCCGACGACGACGGCCGGGCCGCCGGCGAGCTCGCGGACCGCGGCGGCGACGTCGTCGGCGTGAGCCGCCATGCCGTACGGGCCCGGCAGGCCGTTGCTGCGGCCGCGGCCGCGCAGGTCGGGCGCGATCACGCGGCGTCCCGGCAGCGCCTCGACCACGGCCGGCCAGGCCCGGTGCGAGGCGGTGATGCCGTGCACCAGCACGACGGCGGGCAGCGTGGCACCGTCGGCGCCGGTCGCCGCGGGCGCCGTCGGCTCCCAGACGCCCACCCGCAGCGTGCCGCCCGCCACCGCGACGTCGTGCGTGGTGTAGGTGTGCGAGCCGGTCCCCTCGACCTGGTCGACGATGCTCATGAACGCCCCTCCTCCTCGGTCCTGCCGGGCGCCAGCGCCCGCTCGATGAACGTCATCGCCTGGTCGAACACCTCGGGCGGGACGGCCGACGTCGGACCGCCGGGGGCGACGTCGGGGCCCCACAGGACCCAGCGCATCCCGACGATCTCGCCGATCCCCATCAGGGCCCACGCGGCCACCTCCGGGTCGATGTCGCCGACCTCCCCCGCCGCCTGCGCCTTGGCGAGGCCGTCGCGGTAGCCCTCGACGATCCGCGTGTAGTGCAGGCGCAGCGCGCCCGGCGACACGAACTCGGCCTGCCGCACGATCCGGTACAGCGCCGGGTGCTCGGCGGTGAACTCGAAGAACGCGCGGAAGCCCGCCCGCTCGGCCTCGATCCGGGTGCCGGCCTGCGAGGACGCCTCGATCATGGTGTGCCGCACGCGCCGGTTCAGGTCCTCGACCACCTCGTCGAAGATCTCGATCTTCGAGGTGAAGTACAGGTAGAAGGTGCCCTGGCCCACCCCGGCCGCCTCGGTGATCTTGACGATCGAGGCGTCGTGGAAGCCGAGGTCGGCGAAGACCCGCTCGGCGGCCACGAGGATGCGCGCGCGGGTGCGCTCCCCCTTGGTCAGGCGGCTCGGCGCGGCGGGGTCGGACTCGCTGGGCTGGGAGATCGTGCTCACGGGGCCTCCTCGGCAGGGCGTACGTGGAGCGCGGAGCGCACCACCTTGTTCAGGGACGAGCGTGGCAGGTCGGGCACGAGCTCGAAGTGCCGGGGCACCTTGAAGCCCGCAAGCTCACGGCGGCAGAAGGCCGCCAGGTCCTCCGCGTCGGTGAGCTGCCCGCCGCGCGGCACCACGAAGGCGTGGCCCACCTCGCCCCAGCGCTCGTCGGGCACGCCGACGACGGCGGCGTCCGCCACGGCGGGGTGCCGGCGCAGCACCGCCTCCACCTCGGCCGGCGTGACGTTCTCGCCGCCCGTGATGAACACGTCCTTGAGCCGGTCCACCACGCGGTAGTACCCGTCGGCATCGCGTTCCACCAGGTCACCGGTGCGCAGCCAGCCGCGCGCGAACGACGCCGCCGTGGCCTCCGGCTCCCGGAAGTAGCCCGCGAACACGCTCGGCCCGCGCACCAGCAGCTCGCCGGTGGCGGTGCCCACGAGGTGCTCGCCGGTGACCGGGTCGGCCACCGCGACCTCGACGTGCGGGTAGGGCACGCCGGCGGAGCCCACGCGGTCGCGTGCCACGTCGTCGGGCAGGCAGAGCACGTTGGGGCCGGCCTCGGTGAGGCCGTAGCCCTGCGTGAGCGCGACGCCGCGCCGGTGCCAGGCGCGCAGCAGCGGCTCCGGCATGGGTGCGCCACCGACGACGGCGTGCCGCAGCGAGCTGAGGTCGGCCGCCGCGAACCCGGGGTGCTCCGCGAGCAGCAGGTAGTTGGTGGGCACGCCCATCATCGTGGTGACCCGGCGGTCGGCCACCAGGCGCAGCACCCGCTCGGGCTCGAAGGTGCGCTCCAGCACCACGGTCGCGCCGGTCCACCAGGCCAGCAGCGGCTGGATGTTCCAGCCGCCCACGTGGAACTGCGGCAGCACGGAGAGCACCACGTCCGTGCTGGTCAGCTCGACCGTGCGGGAGAGGGACAGGTTGTTCCAGAAGCAGTTCGCGTGCGTCAGCAGCGCGCCGCGCGAGGTGCCGCCCGTGCCGGACGTGAACACCAGCAGCAGCGGGTCGTCGTCGGCCACCTCGCGGCCGGGCCCGCCGGCGGGCGCCTCGGCCAGGTCCGTGCGGCGCCGGGTGGGCGGCGGCACCCGGGCCTCCACGCCGTGCGGTCCGAGTGCCGTGCGCGACGGCGGGAGCGGCAGGCGTTCGAGCGCGGCGTCCGCGAGGGTGCCGCACTCCTCCTCGACCAGCACGAGCGCGGGGTCGGCCTGGTCGAGCTGGGCCGCGAGCTCGTGCGGCGACAGCCGCCACGACAGCGGCGCGAGCACCAGCCCGGCCTTGGCGCAGGCGAAGAACAGCACCACCTGGTCGGAGCTGTTCCCGGTCACGGTCGCGATCCGGTCGCCCACGCCGTAGCCGGCGTCCCGCAGCCGGGCCGCCAGGGCCGTGGCCCGGGTCTCCAGTGCGCGATAGGTCAGGGTGACGCCGCGGTCGTCGACGGCCACACGGTCGGGCGTCGCCAGGGCGCGGTCGCGCGGCCACCGGCCGAGCGTGTGCAGGTCGCTCATGCCGCGACCCCCTCGGGTGCGGGGCTCGCCGCCGGACGACGCCGGGCGGCCAGCCGCTGCGCCGCGCCCGCCAGTCCGCCCGGCAGGAACAGCACGACCAGCACGAAGCACGTGCCCAGCAGGAACATCGGCTCCGACAGCGGGATGCGCAGCACGGCCGGCAGCCCGGCCACCGCCTCCGAGTGCGCGAGCTCGGCGAGCCGCTGGTCCAGCAGCGTGTACAGCACGGCCCCGACGACGGCGCCCCAGCGCGAGCCGACGCCGCCGAGGACCACCATGACCAGGAGCGTCAGCGTGAAGTCCGCGGTCGACGTCGCCGGCGAGGCGCCGGACTGGAGCAGCAGGTACGCCATCCCGACGACGGTGGCGAGCGACGCCGCCAGCACGAACACCACGAGCTTGGTCAGGTAGGGGCGGCCGCCGATGATGCGCACCCGCACCTCGTTCTCGCGCACCGCGGCGGCCACGTGCCCCGCGCGGCTGCGCTCGATCCACAGCACCACCAGGTAGACCACCAGCAGCACCGCGAGCGCCACCCAGTACAGGTTGCGGGTGTTGACGACGCCGACCAGGGCGGCCGGGACGCCGTCGGTCGCCAGGGCGAGGCCCTCCTCGCCCCCGGTCAGGTCGCCCTGGTCGCGGCGCACCAGCACGTTGCCCGCCTGGGCGAACGCGAGGGTGACCATGGCGAACGAGATGCCGGTGACCCGCAGCGAGATGGCGCCCACGACGAACGCGAGGGCCACGCCGCCCACGAGCACGAGCGCGGCGGCGGGCAGGAGCGGCACGTCGGTGCGGTCGAGCACGATGGCCAGGCCGTAGATCCCGGCCGCGAAGTAGAGCGCGTGCCCGAAGCTCATCAGGCCCGCGACCCCGAACAGCAGGTGGTACGAGAGCGCGAGCGCCGCCGTCAGCCAGCACAGGGCGAGGAGCTGGAGCGTGCCCGGCTCGTAGGTGTACCCCGGCAGCACGCCCGGGACCGGGATCGCGAGCAGTGGCAGGCAGGCCAGGAGCACGAGCGTGGCGAGCGCGCCCAGGAGGGTTCGGGTGCGGTTCATGCGGTCCTCCCCAGCAGTCCGGACGGGCGCACGAGCAGCACGAGCGCCAGGAGCAGGACGACGATCAGGTCGCCGGTGTTGTTCAGGTAGAAGTTGGCGAGCTGCTGCAGCACGGCGACGACGACGGACGCCACCGCCGCCCCGGTCAGCGAGCCCATGCCACCGATCACCGTGACGATGAACGCGAAGATCAGCAGGCTCGCGCCCATGTGCGGCGACACGTAGTTGAGCGACTGCGTGGCCAGCACACCGCCCAGTCCGGCCGCCGCCCCGCCGACGGCGAACACGAGCGTGAACGCCCGGCGCACGTCGATGCCGAGGGCCGTCACCATGGCCCGGTTCTCCACGCCCGCGCGGATGATCAGGCCGTACCGCGTGTACCGCAGGAACGCGACGATCCCGCCGAGCACCGCGGCCCCGGCGAGGACGTTGAGGAACGCGGTGTTCGGCACGTGCGCGCCCAGGACGTCGGTGGTCGAGGCGAGCCAGCCCGGCCGCGTGACGTTCCGGGGGTTGGGCCCCCAGATGCCCTCGAACAGCGCGACCGTGGCGAGCGAGAGCCCGACGGTCACGAGCACCTGCTCGATGTGCCGGTCGTACAGGGGCCGGATGAGGCCCAGCTCCGTGGCGGTCGCCGCGGCCGCGCCGGTCAGCGCGCCCACGAGGAGGCCCAGCAGGAGCCCGCCCCACGTGCCCGCGCCGACCAGGTTGCCGGCCGCCAGCCCGACGAACGCGCCGAGCGTGAGGAACGAGCCGTGCGCGAAGTTCAGCACGCCCATCAGGCCGTAGATCAGGGACAGGCCCGACGCGACCAGGAAGTACAGCCCACCCAGGCCGAGGCCGGTGGCGATCAGGAGGATCAGGGTGCTCATCGAGCGGCCTCCGTCTCGCCGGCCGAGCCCGCCGAGACCCCCAGCAGCCGCTGCACCAGCTCGGGGTCGTCCAGCAGCTCCCGCGCCGGTCCCGTGTGCACCACGCGCCCGGCGTCGATCACCACGACGCGCTCGGCAAGCCGCTCGACGACCTGCAGGTTCTGCTCGACGAGCAGCACGGGCACCGTCAGCGCGGCGGTGGCCAGTGTCTCGGCCACCTCGGTCACGATCCGCGGGGCCAGCCCCTTGGTGGGCTCGTCCACGAGCAGGATGCGGTTGTCGTTGAGCAGCGCCCGGGCCAGGGAGACCATCTGCTGCTGCCCACCGGAGAGCGTGCCCGCGCGCTGGCCGGCCCGCTTGACCAGGTCCGGGAACAGGGCGTCGACCAGCCCGCGGCGTTCCGGCGTCGTGCCGTGCGCCGTCGTGCCGTGGCGTTCCGCGAGCCGCAGGTTCTCCGCCACGGTCAGGCCCGCGAACACCTCGCGGTCCTCCGGCACGTAGCCGACGCCGCGGCGGACGATGCGGTCCGTGCGCTCGCCGTCCACGCGGACGCCGTCGAGCAGCACCTCGCCCGACCGCTCGACCAGGCCGAGGACCGCCCGCAGCGTGGACGTCTTGCCGACGCCGTTCCGGCCCAGCACGGCCGTCACGCCCGAGGCCGGGACCTCGAACGACACGTCGTGCACCACCTCCTGGCCGGCGATGCGCGCGGACAGCCCGCGCACCTCCAGCACCGGCGCAGGTCGAGCCTGTCGAGACCCGCTCATGCCGCGCTCCCCGCCGTCGTGCCCAGGTAGGCCGACTGCACCGTCTCGTCCGCCATGACCTTCTCCGGGACGTCGCAGGTCAGCAGCTCGCCGTGGTGCAGCACCGCGACGCGGTCGGCCAGGCCGAGGACCACGTCCATGTGGTGCTCCACCATGAGCACGGTCCGGCCGGACTCGTTGATGGACCGGATCACCTCGACCAGCCCGGCCACGTCGCCCGTCGCCACGCCCGCCATCGGCTCGTCCAGCAGCACCACGGACGAGTCCATCGCCAGCAGCACGGCGATCTCCAGCTTGCGCTTGTCGCCGTGCGAGAGGTCGCCGGCCGCGACGTCGGCCCGGTGCGTCAGGCCCACCGTGACCAGGTGCTCGGCGGCCTCCGCCGACGCCGCGTCGCCGCGCCGGGGGAAGCTCAGGACCGAGAGGCTGCCGCCGAGGCGGCGCTGGGTGGCGAGCCGGACGTTCTCCGCGACCGAGAGCCGCGGGAACAGGCTGGACGTCTGGAAGGTCCGGCCGAGGCCGGCCCGCGCCCGTACCGCGACGGACGCCGCGGTCACGTCCCGGCCGTCCAGCAGCACGCGGCCGCTCGTGGGCCGGTACAGGCCGCTGATCAGGTTGAACAGCGTGGTCTTGCCCGCACCGTTGGGGCCGATCACGCCCACCAGCTCGCCGCGGCCCACCCGGAGGTCTACCCCCGTCAGGATCCGCGCCCCGCCGATCGTCAGCCCGAGCCCCGTGGTCTCCAGGACCGGCTCGCCACCCCTTGCCACTACTCGGTCACCTCCGCCGGTGCGACCGACTCGCCGTCGATGACCTCGACCAGCTCGGGCGTCCAGGCGTCGCCGTCCTTGACGAGCTTGGCCTGGTACATCGGCTGGATCAGGGCGTGGTCGGACGCGCGCACCGTGGTCTCGCCCTTCGGGCCCTCGAACGTGTACCCCTCCAGCGCGTCGACCATCGCCTCGACGTCGCCGGCGCCCTCCTCGACCGCGTGCACTACGAGCTGCGCCGCCACGAAGCCGTCCGGCGTGAACAGGTCGGGCGTGCCGCCGGCTGCCTCGACGGCGTCGAGCATCGCGGTCTCGGTCTCGGTGCCGGCCGCGCCCGGGAAGTAGTGGTTCAGGAAGCTGACCTTCTCCGCCGCGTCCCCGTAGGCGCCGTAGGTGGCGACGTCGCCCAGGCCGGTCACGACGGTGGTGTCGTCGAGCACGCCCTGCTGGTCCAGGCCCTGCCACATCGCACCCGTCGTGGCGCCGGCCCAGGCCACGAAGACCATGTCAGCACCTGCGTCGAGCACCTTCTTGGCGAACGGCGTGAACTCGGTGGCGTCCTCGGGCACCAGCACCGAGGAGACCTCGGCGCCCTGCCCGCCCAGCACGCCCTCGACGGCGGCCAGGTTGCCCTGCCCGAACGCGTTGTCCTGCGCGAACACCACGACCTTGGCGCCCTTCGGGTCCACGAACGTGCCCGCCGCGGCGACGTCCTGCAGCGACTGCCGGCCGCTGCGGAACGTGTACCGGTTGATGCCCGTGAGCGTGTCGACGGCCGCCGGGCCGGAGACGTACAGGACCTTGTTCTGCTCGGCCTGCTCGGCCAGGGGCAGCGCCACGCCCGAGACGACGGTGCCGCCCAGGATCTGGTAGCCCTTGCCGATCAGGTCCTTGGCCTGCGAGACGGCCTTCTCGGGGTCGCCTGCGTCGTCGTGGTAGGTCACGTTCAGCTCGTGGCCGGCCACCGTCCCGGTGCCGTCGGTGGCGTAGTCGATGCCCGCCTCGAAACCTTGCTTGTAGGCCGCGCCGTAGGCGGCGAGCGGCCCGGACTCCGAGTACACGATGCCGACGTCGATCGGCGCGGCGCTCTCGTCGTCGCCGCTGCCGCCGGTGCTGCTCGCGCCGGTCGGCGCGCACGCCGCGAGCGCCAGGCCCGTGACCGCCGCCGCGGCGACGGCCATGAGGGACTTCCTCGTCCGCATGACTCTGCCCTTCTTCGGGTGGTCGCCGCTCGTCCGGTCGGGCGCCGTCGCCCAAACCTGAGAGGCGATTCAGGTTGCGGAGATAGTGGACGAGACGGGCATCTCATGTCAACCCACCCGGCCCGGGAACCGGGTGGGTGAACTGTTGACAGGTGATTCAGGTCGCACCTAATGTCCGCAGATGTCCGGCTGACCCCGCGCATCGGAGCGCCTCGGGCGGCACGACCTCAACGTGGAGGTTCGAATGACACACCCATCCCCGCGGCCCCGTCGCCGCCTGTTCACGCTGCTCGCGGCGGTCGTCGCGATCGCGCTGACCCCGCCCGCGGTGGCGGCCGTGGCCGCCGTCGCGCAGCCCACCGCCGGCGCCTGGTCGTCACGCACGGCGGGCGGCATGACCACGCAGCTCTACGTGCCGACGTCGGCCCCCGAGCTGGCGGCCGGGCGGGCCCTGATGATCAACCTGCACGGGTGCGTGCAGACCGCGAACGACCTGAGGAACGGCGGCAACTGGGCCGCGACCGCCGACGAGCGCGGCATGGTCGTGGCCGTGCCCGCCGCGCCGAACGGCGGCGTGCTGCTCGGCTGCTGGGACTACTACGACACGTCCCACTCGCGGGCCAACCCGGCGCGGCACGACGACAACCTGCTCCAGCTCGTCGACGACCTGCTCGGGGACGCCGCCCTCGGCATCGACCCGAACCAGGTCTACCTCTCCGGGCTGTCGTCCGGCGGCGGCGAGACCATGGTGATGGGCTGCCTCGCGCCCGACGTCTTCGCCGGGATCGGCATCAACGCGGGCCCGACGGTCGGCACGACGTCCGGCCAGATCGGGTACGTCGCGACCACCCAGGCGCAGGCGACGTCGACCTGCCGCAGCTTCGCCTCGACCGGCTCGCCCGGCTTCGGCACGCAGGTGACGTCGGTGGTCTACGGCTCGTCGGACACCACGGTGGCGACCGGCTACAACACGCTGAACGCGCAGGTCATGGCCGGTATCTACGGGGCGTCGACCCAGTCGTCGTTCTCCCTGGCGGGGCTGCCCGGCAGCAACACCGCCGGCACCGGCACCCTCTGGTCCGACGCCGCCGGGCCGCGCGTCTCCCTGATCGCCAACTCGAACGTGAGCCACGCCTGGCCGGCCGGCGGCGGCCCGGGCGGCTCGTACATCTCGACGAGCTCGGTGAACTACCCGGCGTACGTGACGGACTTCTTCTTCGACAACAACCGGCGCGTGGACCGGACCGGCGGGCCCACGAACCCGCCCACCGACCCGCCGACGGACCCGCCCACCGAGCCGGGGCTGTTCTGCGGCGCGGCCACCAACGCGCAGCACCAGGCCGCGGGCCGGGCGACGTCGTACGGCATCGACCCGTACAACCCGTTCTACGCCGTCGGGTCCATGGACTACCTGGGCCAGGGCAACACCACGGTGACCACGCTGCGGGAGACGTCGGAGGGGGTGTTCGACCTGGTCACGGCCTGCTGACGCGGCACAGCCGACCCGCTCAGCCCTCGGGCGCGTGCCGCGCCGACCCCTCGGGCGCGTGCCTTTCCAGGAACCGGTAGACCTCCGTGGTCTCCACACCCGGGTACGCGCCCGAGGGCATCGCGGCGAGCATCGACGCGTGCGGCCGCGCCGAGGGCCAGGCGAAGTCGCCCCACTTCTCGGTGAGGTCCGCGGGCGGGCGCCGGCAGCACGACTCGTCGGGGCACCGCGAGGCCGACCGCACCGTGGTCTCGCGCCCGGAGAACCACTTGACGTCCGCGAACGGCACGCCGACCGACACGGAGAACGCGCCGTCGGACGTGTTCTCCACGCGCGAGGTGCACCAGTACGTGCCGGACGGCGTGTCCGTGTACTGCGCGTACGGGTTGAACCGGTCCTCGACGTCGAACACCTGGCGCGCCGTCCACTGCTTGCACACGTGTTGCCCCTCGACGGCGCCCAGGGCGTCGGACGGGAACCGCACGCCGTCGTTCTCGTACGCCTTGTGCAGGATCCCCGACTCGTGCACCTTCATGAAGTGCACCGGGATGCCGAGGTGCCGCGTGGCGAGGTTGGTGAACCGGTGCGCGGCGGTCTCGAACGACACCCCGAACGCGTCGCGCAGGTCCTCGATCGCGATCGCCCGCTCGTCCTTGGCGTCGCGCAGGAACTTCACGCCCGGCTTCTCCGGCACCATCAGGGCGGCCGCCAGGTAGTTGGCCTCGACGCGCTGGCGCAGGAACTCGCCGTAGTGCCCCGGCTCGGTGTGGTCCAGCACGTGCGAGGCGAGCGCCTGCAGCAGCGCGGACCGGGTGTTCGACCGGCCGCGGAACCCCTTGGACGGCAGGTACAGGCGCCGGTTGCGGGTGTCGATGACGGACCGCGTCGAGTGCGGCAGGTCGCTCACGTAGTGCAGCGTGAAGCCCAGGTGCGCGGCGATCTCGGCCGCCATGCGCTGCGGCAGCGGCCCGGTGGTGTGCCCGACGTCGGCCAGCAGGCCCTTGGCGACCTGCTCCAGCTCGGGCAGGTAGTTGTCCTTGGCGCGCATCTCGTCGCGGAGCTCGCCGTTGGCCCGCCGCGCCTCCTCGGGGGTGGCCGCGCGCTCGGTGTGCAGGCGCTCCAGCTCCCGGTGCAGCGCCAGGATCGTGCCGAGCGCGTCGGAGGGCAGCGACTTGCCGATCCGCACGCCGTCGATCCCGAGCGACGCGAACAGCGGGCCGCGCTGCACCCGCTCCAGCTCGATCTCCAGGGCGTCCCGTTCCGACGGCGGCTCTGCCGACAGCAGGTCGTCCACGCCGGCGCCCAGCGCCCGGGCAATGGCCTGCAGCTGCGAGAACTTGGGCTCCCGCTTGCCGTTCTCCAGCGTGCTGATCTGCGACGGGGCGCGGTCGATCGCGGCCGCGAGGTCCTCGAGCGTCATGCCCTTGCTGGTCCGCAGGTAGCGGACGCGGCGGCCGATCGTGAGGGCGTCCGGCTCGGCGTCCGTCGTCGGGCCCGGCGCGCTCTGCCCGCTCTGCGTAGAACGCGAGGAAGTCGCGTTTCGCGCGGTTCTGCGATTTTGGGGGCTACCTACCATGCCCGAGGGTGACATACGAGGAGGCTTCCGTTCAACAGAAGAACTGCAAATCTTCTGCTCGGA
Source organism: Promicromonospora sp. NPDC057488 (assembly GCF_042802395.1). Lineage (NCBI taxonomy): Bacteria > Bacillati > Actinomycetota > Actinomycetes > Micrococcales > Promicromonosporaceae > Promicromonospora > Promicromonospora sp. NPDC057488. Next base: position 6,271 of record NZ_JBHVEG010000082.1, on the reverse strand, counting down.
TCTGCTTGAGGAGGGGGTTGCGGAGGGCAGATGGTCGTAACACGTCACCGGCAGACGCGGTGGCAACGTTCCGTCCCGAGAAGGAGACCCGCCATGAGCGCACCCACGATCGACCCCACGTCCGAGGCGACCACGTCCGCGACGACCGCGGTGCCGGCGCAGGCCTCCGTCCGCGCCGGGGACCAGGTCCAGACAGCCGAGGAGCTGCGCCAGTCCTGGGAGTCCGACCCGCGCTGGGCCGGCATCGAGCGCAGCTTCACGGCCGAGGACGTCGTCGCCCTACGCGGCTCGGTCGGCGAGGAGAGCACGCTGGCCCGCCGCGGCGCCGAGCGCCTGTGGCGCCAGCTGCACGAGGAGGACTACATCAACGCCCTCGGCGCGCTGACCGGCAACCAGGCCGTGCAGCAGGTCAAGGCGGGCCTGCAGGCCATCTACCTCTCCGGCTGGCAGGTGGCCGGCGACGCGAACCTCTCGGGGCAGACCTACCCCGACCAGTCGCTCTACCCGGCCAACTCCGTGCCGGCCGTGGTCCGCCGCATCAACAACGCGCTGCTGCGCGCCGACCAGATCGATGTCTCCGAGAACGGCGCCCCGACCCGCGACTGGCTCGCCCCGATCGTGGCCGACGCCGAGGCCGGCTTCGGCGGCCCGCTCAACGCGTACGAGCTGATGAAGTCGATGATCCAGTCCGGCGCCGCCGGCGTGCACTGGGAGGACCAGCTCGCCTCCGAGAAGAAGTGCGGCCACCTGGGCGGCAAGGTGCTCATCCCCACCCAGCAGCACGTGCGCACCCTGAACGCGGCCCGGCTCGCGGCCGACGTCGCCGACGTGCCGTCGATCGTGATCGCCCGGACCGACGCCGAGGCCGCGACCCTGATCACGTCCGACGTCGACGAGCGCGACCGCCCGTTCATCACCGGCGAGCGCACCAACGAGGGCTTCTACAAGGTGACCAACGGCATCGAGCCGTGCATCGCCCGCGCCAAGGCGTACGCGCCGTACTCCGACCTGATCTGGATGGAGACCGGCACGCCGGACCTCGAGCTGGCCCGCAAGTTCGCCGAGGCCGTCAAGGCCGACTTCCCCGACCAGATGCTGAGCTACAACTGCTCGCCGTCGTTCAACTGGAAGAAGCACCTCGACGACGACACGATCGCCAAGTTCCAGCGCGAGCTGGGCGCCATGGGCTTCAAGTTCCAGTTCATCACCCTGGCCGGCTTCCACGCCCTGAACTACTCGATGTTCGACCTGGCCCACGGCTACGCCCGCGAGCAGATGTCGGCCTACGTGAAGCTGCAGGAGCTGGAGTTCGCCGCCGAGGAGCGCGGCTACACCGCCACGCGGCACCAGCGCGAGGTCGGCACCGGGTACTTCGACCGCGTCGCCACCGCGCTCAACCCGGACTCGGCGACCACCGCGCTGGCCGGCTCGACCGAGGCGGCGCAGTTCTGATGACCGCCACCATCGACACCCGCGCCCAGGGCACCAGCCCGTACGACGCCGACGCCGGCCTGGCCGGGATCGGCACCCCGCCGGCCTCCGCCCGGACGAGGTCCGCCCACTCGGCGTCCGCCCACTCGACCACGACGCCGTCGGCCCCCGCTCCGACACCTGCGCCGGCCCCCACGCCTGCTCCCCGGAGCGCGCCTCCCAGCACGCTGCCGAACGGCGGCGTGGGCGCCTCGGGGACCGGCACCCGCCGGGGCGTGATCACCGTGACCGCCGCCGTCGGGCCGCGCTACGGCGAGATCCTGACGCCGGAGGCCCTGGCGTTCCTCGCCCTGCTGCACGACCGGTTCGACGCCCGCCGCGACGAGCTGATCGCGCAGCGCCAGCTGCGCCGGCAGGACATCGCGGACGGCGCCGACCCCGACTTCCGGGCCTCGACCCGACCCGTGCGGGACGACCCGCACTGGCGGGTCGCCGGGTCGCGGAACGCGCCCGGCCTGGAGGACCGGCGCGTCGAGATCACGGGTCCCACCGACCCGAAGATGACCATCAACGCGCTCAACTCCGGGGCCCGCTGCTGGCTGGCCGACGCCGAGGACGCGTCCAGCCCCACGTGGCCCAACGTGATCGAGGGCCAGCTCGCGCTGCACGACGCGATCCGCGGCACGCTCGCCTTCACCAACGAGGCGGGCAAGGAGTACACGCTGCGCTCGCCGGACATCGCGGACCTGCCGACCATCGTGTTCCGGCCGCGCGGCTGGCACCTCGACGAGGCGCACCTGCGCTACACGGACGCGAACGGCATCACGTCGGGCGCGCTCGGGAGCCTGGTGGACTTCGGCCTGTACTTCTTCCACAACGCCGCCGAGCTCATCGCGCGCGGCCGCGGCCCGTACTTCTACCTGCCCAAGCTGGAGGGCTACCGGGAGGCGCGGCTGTGGAACGAGGTGTTCGAGGTGGCGCAGGACGCCCTCGGCATCCCGCGCGGGACGGTGCGCGCCACGGTGCTCGTCGAGACGCTGCCCGCGGCGTTCGAGATGGAGGAGATCCTCTACGAGCTGCGCGACCACTGCGCGGGGCTGAACGCCGGCCGCTGGGACTACCTGTTCTCGGTGATCAAGTGCTTCCGCACCCGCGGGAAGTCGTACGTGCTGCCGGACCGCGCGCAGGTGACCATGACGGCGCCGTTCATGCGGGCGTACACCGAGCTGCTCGTGGCCACCTGCCACAAGCGCGGGGCGCACGCGATCGGCGGCATGAGCGCGTTCATCCCGGACCGCCGCGACCCGGAGGTCTCGGAGACCGCGTTCGCCAAGGTCAGCGCCGACAAGCGGCGCGAGGCCGGCGACGGCTTCGACGGCACCTGGGTGGCCCACCCCGACCTCATCCCGGTGGCCCGGGCCGAGTTCGACGCCGTGCTCGGCGACGCGCCCAACCAGGTCTCCCGCCTCCGGGACGACGTCGAGGTGGGGCAGCACGACCTGCTCGACGTTGCCTCGGCGCGCCGCTCCGGGGCGACCGTGACGTCCGCCGGCCTGCGGTCGAACGTCTCGGTGGCCGTGCGCTACCTCGACGCGTGGCTCCGCGGTACCGGGGCCGCCGCGCTGGACAGCCTCATGGAGGACGCCGCCACCGCGGAGATCTCGCGGTCGCAGGTGTGGCAGTGGATCGCGTCGGGCACCCTGACCGACGACGACCAGCAGCCCGTGACCCGCGAGCGCGTCGAGGCGATCCTGCTCGACGTCGTGGCGTCGCTGCCCCACGGCCACGGCAACCGGATCGACGACGCGGCCGAGATCTTCCGCGCCGTCGCCCTCGAGGACGACTTCCCGGCGTTCCTCACGAACCCCGCGTACCAGGGGTACCTGGTGGGCTCGGCGGTCGACCGGCCGTAAGGCCTCGACCACCGCCCACCGGCCATCAGGCTGGGACGCCCCGCTGTCGGGGCGTCCCTTCCACCGCCCGACGCCGCGCCCGGTCGCCGCTCTCTCGGCGCCCCACCACCCCTGGGGTGTGACCGGCGCGGCGTCGGGCTCTCACCTGCCTACGGCAAGCGCGACATTCCGGTTGTTGCAAGCGCCGTCAGTAGCGCTACCCTGGGCGTTCTTGGACGGACGGCACCGGGGCCTCATCAGCGCCGATGCCCAGACCGGTCGGCGGGCGGACGCGGTCCGCGACAGCCGATGTCATACGCAAGGGGGCGTTGACCAGTGACGGACGAGCCGAACGGCGCGGGGCCGAGCAGTGCGGGGCCGAGCAGTGCCGGGCCGAGCAGGACCAGCACGCCAGAGCCGGTGAGCGGTGGCCGGACCGCGACCGGCGCCGCGTTCTTCCGCGGCCGGGCCGCGCGCCGCGCCCTGACCGGTCGCCGGGCACGCAACGCGTGGACCGGCGCCGTCGCGCTGGCGATGACCGGCGGGGTGCTCGTCAGCGCCTCGGCGAGCGTGCCGTCGCCGCACCTCCTGCCGGACGGCGCCCCCGCCTCCGCCGCGCAGCCGGCCGCGGCGCGCACGGTCGAGGTGGGCGCGGCGGAGCAGCGCCCCGCGACGGCACCCGAGGTCACCGCACCGGACGGCGTCACGGTGAGCCAGGTGCTCGCCGTCCTGGACCGCGCCGAGGCGATGCTGCGGCAGAGCTCCGAGCCCAGCCCCGCCGTCGCGCAGGCCGCCGCCGAGCTCGGCATGCTCTACACGACGTACCAGGCGCAACAGCTCGCGCTTACGGAGGCCGACCGGCCGCTGCGGGTCGAGTCCGCGCCGACGGCGGGCGAGCCGCGCACGCCCGCCACGACCGACGAACCGGTCCGCGCCACGCAGGTCTCCCGGACCGTCACCGGCGGAACCCACGGGAGCCGCGCCCCGGAGTGGGGCACCTCGGAGAACCTCCCGGCCGTCGAGGTCGTGCCCGAGGAGGCCGGCGAGTACGTCACCTTCGACGAGGTGGCCGTCGCGGCGATGCGGCTCGCGAACATGCTCGACCCGTCCTCCCCCACCGCGCTCGTCGAGACGCTGCCGGACGCCGGGACGTCCCTGCGCCGGAACCTGCTGGACACGGTGGCGGCCTACGGCGGCTCCACCGCCGGGTACGCCAACGGCCGCATCCCCGCCGACGTGCTGTGCGCGTTGCCGTTCGCGCCGGGCCACCTGCTGCGCTGCGACGCCGCCGAGCGCCTGACGGCGCTGAGCGCCCGGTTCGAGAAGGAGTTCGGCCACCCGATCCCGCTCACGGACTCGTACCGGTCCTACGAGATGCAGGTGGCGGTCCGGGGCGCCAAGCCGCACCTGGCCGCGATCCCCGGGACGTCGAACCACGGCTGGGGCCTCGCGGTGGACCTGGGCGACCCGATCGCCGGCGGCGCCTCCGACGAGTACGTCTGGCTGCGGCTGCACGCGCCCGACTACGGCTGGGACAACCCGTCCTGGGCGCAGCTCGCCGGCGCCAAGCCCGAGCCCTGGCACTTCGAGTTCTTCGCCGCCGGTTCCATCCCCAACCGGGCCATCGACCCGTCCGACGTCGGCTCGTGGACGACGGTGGCGAGCACCGATCCCGCGAACCCGGGATTCCGGTCCGCCGGGGAGTCGGGTGACCGGAAGCGATCCTCGTCCGACGGTGGGTCGGGCTCCGGCGGGAGCGGCTCCGGCACGGACGACGGACAGGGCGGCGGGGCGGACGCGGGGTCCGGCTCAGGCGGTGGCTCGTCGGCGGGCTCGGGCGACCAGACGCCGGCCGCCCCCGGGAAGCCGGCGCCGGCCGAGCCCGAGCCCTCGGAACCGCCCACGCAGGCGGAGCCGGACGCCCCGGCCGAGACCGGCCTGGTCGAAGACGTCGTGGGCGGCACGCTCGACCTGGTGGGCGGCACCGTCGACGGTGTGGTCGGCGGGGTCGTCGGCGGCCTGCTCGGCGGCACCAGCACGGGTGGCACCAAGAACCCGACCGGGTGAACTTTTCGCAGCAGTTCCGTTGTAGCGGTTTTGGGTGGTTTTAGCCCGATACGGTGCCCGCATGTCCGACGACGAGGGCGCCCGCCGCGCTCCAGAACCGAATCCGACCCCTGAGCCAGTTCCGGCTTTGGTCGCACCGAACGGTGCAGTCGCCGACGCCGCGAGCGACTCCGTGGGCAAGGGCGCGACCGCGGCCGGACCGGCATCGAGCGACGGGAACGCGCCTGATGTCGGCCGGTCCGCGATCGGCACGGACGCGGCGCCGCCCGGCGTCGGACCGGCCACGTCCTCCAGGCCGGTCCCGCAGACTCCTTCAGCCCTCGTGGCGTTCCTCAAGGAGCACGCCGTCACCCTCGTGCTGGTCGTGCTGCTGATCGCCGCCGTGGTGTGGGGCGCGCTCGGCGTGGTCTCGACCAACGACTGGAAGGCGCGCGCGGCGGGCTTCGCGTCCGACCTGGCGAGCGCGAAGCAGACCGTCGCCGATGCCCACGCGACGATCGACGACCTGGAGATCGCCAAGGAGCGCGCCGAGACCACCGCGACGGCGTGCGTCGGCGCGATCGACGACGCGGACGCGATGCTGGAGGTCTCGGCCAAGATGGACGACAAGACGGTCGTCTACCTGGAGGGGCTGAACGACTTCATGGCCGCGGTCGCCGCGGGCAACATGTCGACGGCGGAGACGATCGGCGCCGAGATCGACGCCCTGGGCGCGCAGCTCGACGACCTGAGCAAGCAGATCGAGGGGCACATCGACGACTACGAGGACACCTCCGCGGGCTGCCACGTCGATGCCGCGCAGGGCGTCTGACCGGCACACCGACGCGTCCGGCCAGCAGAATCTGACCAGCAGAACAGGACGGCGGGCGGGTGACCGAGGT
>NZ_JBHVEG010000081.1:0-27049 GCF_042802395.1 Promicromonospora sp. NPDC057488 | reverse complement strand
GCGGAGCGCCGTTCGCGGCGGAGCGGTGCGCTACGACCGCCGGCGCACCCGCGGCTCCGGCAGGGCCGGGGGCGCGGCCGCCGGGGTCTCCTCCAGCAGCCGGAACGCCTCGGCGATGCCCGCCTCGAGCTGCGGGTCGACGTCGGAGAAGTAGTCCGCCGGAGTGTGCCGCACCTCGATGTCGGGTTCGACGCCGTAGTTCTCGACGTCGAAGTCCTTGCCGGCGAGCCAGAGGCCGTACCGCGGCTGGGTGATCCCGGTGCCGTCCACGAGGTCGAAGCGGCCGTCGATCCCGACGACGCCGCCCCAGGTCCGCACACCGACGACGGGGCCGACGCCGAGCGCCTGCGCGGCCGCGTTCACGATGTCGCCGTCGGACCCCGCGTACTCGTTGGTGACGAGCACGACCGGGCCGCGCGGCGCGCGGTCCGGGTAGGAGTTGGGGCGGTCGTAGTGCCGGTTCAGCCCCCAGCCCGCGACGCGCGCGGCGAGGCGGGCGATCACGAGCTGCGAGGTGTGCCCGCCGCCGTTGAAGCGCACGTCCGCGACGATGCCCTCACGGTCCGCGGCGAGCCGCAGGTCGCGGTGGAGCTGGGCCCACCCGGTGCTCATCATGTCCGGGACGTGCACGTAGCCGAGCCGGCCGCCCGACTTCTCGGCGACGTACTCGCGGCGCGACCGCACCCAGTCCTGGTAGCGCAGGTCGGACTCGTTGGCGAGCGGCACGACGACGACGCGCCGGTCCCTGCTCGCGGCCGGGCCGGTCTCGCCCTCGGCCGGGGCCGGCGTCCGGCGCAGGGTCAGCTCGACCGGGATCTCGGCCGCGCCGACCAGGTTCGCGGCCGGGCCGGCCACCGGGTCCACCGGCCGGCCGTCCACCGCGACGATCAGGTCGCCCGGCCGCGCGTCGACGCCCGCGGCGCGCAGCGGGGACCGCGCTCCCGGGTCGGACGACTCGCTCGGCAGCACCCGGTCGATCCGCCAGCCCTCGGGGGTCCGCGTGAGGTCCGCGCCGAGCAGCCCGAGCTTGCGGGACGAGTCGCCGCGCTCGTGCGGCGACCGCACGTAGGCGTGCGACGTGTTGAGCTCGGCGACCGTCTCCCAGAGCACGTCCTCCAGGTCGTCGTGCGTCGCGACCCGGTCGATCAGCGGACGCCAGCGCGCCACCGTCCCGGCCCAGTCGACGCCGTTCATGTCCGCCCGCCAGTAGTGGTCGCGCATGATGCGGGCGTTCTCGTCGAACATCTGGTGCCACTGGGTGCGCGGGTCCACCTCGTGGCGGACGCGGGACAGGTCGATGTCGAAGGCGCTCGGGTCGTCGTCGCCGGGCTTGCTGGTGGCCGACTGCGCGCTGAGCCCCGACCCGGACCGGATCACGACCCGCTCGCCGTCGCCCGACACCGCGTACGCGGTCACCTTCTCCGCGACGTCCGTGGCCTTGCGCGCCTCGAAGGACCAGAACTGCAGCACGTCAGGCACCGGGTCGCCGTCGGTGCCGGCGTGCCGCGTGCCGAGCACGCCCGCGTCGTCGGTCTCGTGCACCCAGAGCACGCCGCCCTTGGCGGCGCGCAGGTCGCGGTAGCGACCGGACGTCACCGGGAACGGCACCACGCGCTCCTCGGCGCCGTCGAAGTCGATGTCGGGCGAGGCCGCGTGCGTCTCCTCGTCCTGCTTCTCGTCGCCCGCGGCGCCGTCGTCCGTGCCGTCCTTCTTGGCGTCCGGCGTGCTCAGGCGCCAGCCGTCGGCGCTCGGGCCGAACGGCGCCGGCTCGGTCGCGGCCAGCGGGATGAGCCACGGCCGGGTCGCCGCGCTGAACGACAGGGCGAACTCGTGGGAGTCGTAGGACGGGTCGAACGTGCGGTTCGACAGGAACACGACGTACCTGCCGTCGTCGCTGAACGCCGGCGAGAAGTCGTGGAACCGGCCCGACGTCAGCGGCGTCGCCGTCGGCGTCTCCGCGTGCAGGTCGGCGATCAGCACCTGGTGGTGGTCGCCCTCGGTGCCGGTCGGGCTGGACCAGGCGAGGTACCGCCCGTCCGGCGAGAACCTCGGGGACTCCGCCTCGCCGTTCGCCGACCGGCCGAGCGGGAGGACGGTGCCCGGCTCCACGGCGGCGTCGTCCGCGGCGGTGCCCTCCGGCACGGGGGCGGGCAGCGCGACCACGCTGACCCGGCCGTCGTGCGAGATCGCCGCGACCTTGTCGCCGGCGGGGCTCGCGGCCAGGTGCAGCACCCGGCCGAGCTCGCCGGCCGCGAACCGCTGCGGCGCGGCGTCCGGGTCCACCCCGTCGGTGCCGGGCAGGGTGTGCACCTCCAGCGCGTCCTCCCGGCTCTCGCCGTCCGCGGTGGCGTGCGCCGCGTCGGTGACGACGACGGCGCGGCCGGTGTCGCCGAGCAGCACGGGCTCCCGCACGCGGACGGACGGGTCGGCGACGAGCGCCCGGGCCGGACCCGCGCGGTGGGTCACCCAGAACGCGGTGCCGAGCCAGCCGACGACGCTCGCGTCGCCGCTCTTGTCCACGGCGATCCCGTCGACACCCCGTGCCGCCGAGTCCGGGTCGGTCGAGTACGGCTCCGGGAGGGCGCCGGTGAGGGTGATGTCCAGGCGGCGCGGGGTGCCGTCCAGCGCGTCGAGCAGCCAGAGGTCGCCGCGGCTGTGCCACACGACGCGTGCGCCGTCGGACGTCGCGTCGCGGACGTAGCCCTCGGCCTCGGTCTGGGCGGTGAGCAGCCGGGGCCCCGCGGCCGGCGTGCCCGTCGCCAGGCCGTCCCAGACCCAGAGGTTCGCCTGCTCGTCGGCGTGGTCGGGGAAGGTTGCCGCCCGGTCGGAGGTGAACACCAGCGCGTCCCCGACCCAGATCGGGTCGTAGGTGCCGGCCTCGTCGTCGGGCAGGGGGCGTTCCCACTCGCCCGTGCCCCGGTCGAGCCACAGCACGGAGGCCGTGCCGCCGCGGTACCGCTTCCAGTAGGCGGGCGTGCGGTAGCCCGCCGAGACCAGGGCGGTCGTGCGCCCGCCGTCCGGGCCCTGATGCTCGGCGACGCCCCAGGCGGCGCCGTAGCGCGGGGTCTCGACCGTGCCGTCGAGGCCCACCGCGCGCACCACGGTCAGGGAGCGCTCGTACGAGCCGGCGTTGGACGAGACGAGCACCCGGCCGGCGTCGTCCCAGCCGAGCACGGTCGTGGCCGTGCCGCCGAGCCAGGTGAGGCGTCGCGTGGCGCCGTCGGCCAGCTCGACCACGTAGGCCTCGGGGTGGCCGTCCTTGTGGGACACGTAGGCCAGGCGCGTGCCGTCGGGGGAGAAGCGGGGAGTCGTCGCGGGCACGTGGTCGCTGGTCAGACGCCAGGCGCGGCCACCGGAGACGGGGGCGAGCCAGACGTCGTCGTCGGCCACGAACGCGACCTGGTCACCGTGGATGTGGGGATACCGGAGATAGGGCTGGGTCACCGCCTCAACGTACTCGCGGCACCCGGTCCAGTCACCGGAAATCGCTCAGGGCGAGGACCATGCGGATGCATGCGCCCTCGCCCGTCCATATTTTGGTCTCACATCATGAAACGATCTGGTGCACCAGTTGCATCATCCGGTTCTATGGGGTTCATCGGCATTGCCTGACAAAAGATGACTGAACGTCCCATGGGAGAGGAAAGCCGGATGACGTCGCCCGGGCCGTTCCGGGCCATGCCGGTGCACAGCGACCGCCCCACCGCACGGACCGATCGCAAGGGATGACACCCATGGTTCCCGCAGCACCGTCCACCGCTGCATCCACAGCCTCGCCCACCGGCCGGGCGGACGCCGCCGCGTCGCCGGCCCTGCCCGTCCGTCTCGACGGCGTCTCGCGGACCTTCGCGGCGCCCGGGCGCACCGACGACCGCACCGGCCGCACCGTGCTGAGCGACGTCGACCTCCAGGTCACGCCCGGCGAGATCGTGGCCGTGCTCGGCCCGTCCGGCTGCGGCAAGTCCACCCTGCTGCGCCAGGTCAGCGGCCTGGACGCGCCCACGGCGGGCAGCGTCACGATCGGCGGCGCACCCGTGGTCGGGGCCGACCCGCGCACCGCCGTCGCCTTCCAGGAACCCCGCCTGCTGCCGTGGCGCACGCTCACGCAGAACGTGGCGCTCGGCCTCCCGCCGGGCACCGCGAAGGACGCCGGCCGGGAGCGCGTGGCCCGGCTGCTCGACCTGGTCGGGCTGGCGGCGTCGGCCGGGCTGCGGCCCCGCCAGGTGTCGGGCGGCATGGCGCAGCGCGCCTCGCTCGCCCGGGCGCTGGCCCGCAACCCCGGTGTGCTGCTGCTCGACGAGCCCTTCGGCGCGCTCGACGCGCTGACCAGGCTGCGCATGCAGGACCTCCTGCTCGACGTCCACGCGGCCCAGCCCGCGACGATCCTGCTGGTCACGCACGACGTCGAGGAGGCGCTCTACCTCGCCGACCGCGTGGTGCTGCTGCGCACGGTCGCGGACGGCGCCGCCCCCGACAGCGGTGCGCCCGCGGACGCCGGTCCGGCCAGCATCGCGCGGATCGTGGACGTGCCGGGCGACCGGCCCCGCGACCGCGCCGCCCGCGACCTGGCCGAGCTCCGCGCGGAGCTGCTCGACGGGCTCGGCGTGCCGACGCACCACGACCGCTGAACCCGAGCCCCCTGCCCTGAACCCCGAGCCCCGGAACCGGGCTCACCGAACCGACAGACCCCCAGCCCGCCGGCCGCCGTCGGGCAGCGAGAGGAAAGAACCCATGCGTAACCGTAGGCACACCGTTCTGGCGTCCGGCCTGGCCCTCGTCTCGGCGATGGCGATGAGCGGCTGCGTGGCCGGCGAGGGCTCGGCCGCCGCCGGCGGGGGCGAGACCGCTGGGGAGTGGAGCACCGACACCCTGAACATCGACTTCGCCACGTACAACCCGCTCAGCCTCGTGGTCCGCGAGCAGGGCTGGCTGGAGGAGGAGCTCGACGGCGTCGAGGTCACCTGGGTGCAGTCGGACGGCTCGAACACGGCGAACGAGAACCTGCGGGCGGAGGCGATCGACTTCGGCTCGACGGCGGGCTCGGCGGCGCTCCTGGCGCGGGCGAACGGGTCGCCCATCCGCACGGTCGACATCTACAGCCAGCCGGAGTGGTCGGCGATCGTGGTCGCGGGCGACTCGAAGATCGAGGACGTCGCCGACCTGGAGGGCGCGTCCATCGCCGCCACCAAGGGCACCGACCCCTACTTCTTCCTGCTGCAGACCCTCGACGAGGCGGGCATCCCGCTGGACGAGGTCGAGGTGCAGAACCTGCAGCACGCCGACGGCCGCGCCGCGCTCGACAACGGCTCCGTCGACGCGTGGTCGGGCCTCGACCCGATCATGGCGGCCGCCGAGGCGGAGGCGGGCGACAAGCTGATCTATCGCAACATCGACTTCAACACCTACGGGTTCCTCAACGCGCGCGAGGAGTTCGTGGACGAGCACCCGGACGTCACGCAGGCCGTCGTGGACGCCTACGAGCAGGCCCGCGCCTGGGCGCTGGAGAACCCCGAGGAGCTGTCCGCGCTGCTCGCCGAGGTCGCCTCGATCGACCCCGAGGTCGCGGCCACGGTGATCGAGGAGCGCACCGTGCTCGACCTCGACCCGGTCCCCGGCGACAAGCAGCGCGACGTGCTGAAGGTCGTGGGCCCGATCTTCGTCGAGTCGGGCGACGTGGCCGCGCAGGAGAACGTCGACAGCGCGCTCGACCAGCTCTTTGCGCCCGAGTTCGCGCAGGAGGCGGTGGCCTCGGATGGCTGACGGACAGCCGGGGGAGGTGGGCCCCACGGTGGTGGTGGTGCCGAACACCGAGCCGGGGCGGGCCCTGCCCGCCCGCGGTGCGTTCGGCGGTGGCACGACCGGCCGCGCCGGGGACCTGACCCGGCGCGGTGGTGGCACGACCGGCCAGGCCGGCCGGGTCGTGCTGGGGCTCCTCGTCCCGGTGGCGCTGCTCGCCCTCTGGTGGGGCGTGACGGCGGCCGGGCTCGTGCCGCCGTACCAGCTCCCGGGCCCGGTGGCCGTGTGGGACGCCGCCGTCGACCTGGTCGAGCGCGGCCAGCTCTGGCACCACGTGGCGATCTCGACGCAGCGCGTGCTGATCGGGTTCGCGCTGGGCGCCGCGGCGGGTCTCGCCGTCGGCTCCCTGGTGGGGCTGTCCAAGCTCGGCGACCTGCTGCTCGCGCCCACGCTCGGGGCGATCCGCGCCGTGCCCTCGCTCGCCTGGGTGCCGCTGCTGATCCTGTGGCTCAAGATCGGCGAGGAGTCCAAGATCACGCTCATCGCGATCGGCGCGTTCTTCCCCGTCTACACGACCATCGCGGCCGCCCTGCGGCACGTGGACCCCCACCTGGTCGAGGCGGGCCGGGCCTTCGGCCTGCGCGGGCTGCGGCTCCTGACGACGGTGCAGCTCCCCGCGGTGCTGCCCTCGCTGGTGGCCGGGCTCCGCCTGGCGCTCGCGCAGTCGTGGCTGTTCCTCGTGGCCGCCGAGCTCATCGCGTCGTCGATGGGCCTCGGATTCCTGCTCAACGACTCCCAGCAGAACGGCCGCGTGGACCGCATCCTGCTGGCGATCGTGCTGCTCGCGGTGCTGGGCAAGCTCACCGACGCGCTGATCGGCCTGGCCGAGCGGCGGCTGCTGCGGCGGTGGGCGTGACGGCGGGCGGGACGACGGCGCCGCGCGTCACCGCCCCGAACGTCACCGCCGAGGCGTACGACCGCGCTGCGGCCGACCCGGTCGCGTTCTGGGCGGAGGCGGCCCGCCGCCTCGACTGGACGACGCCGTGGCACACCGCGCACACGTGGTCCCCGCCGGTGCCCCGGGACGGCGACGTCGGTGACCCGGGCGACCCCGGCGACCTGACCGTCCCCGAGGCCGCCTGGTTCGTCGGCGGCCGGCTGAACGTGGCCGCGAACTGCGTGGACCGGCACGTCACTGCGGGCCGGGGCGCCAAGCCGGCCTTGCACTGGGAGGGCGAGAACGGCGAGCGGACCACGGCCACCTACGCCGACCTGCAGCGCCGCGTCGCGCAGGCCGCCCACGCGCTGACCGACCTCGGCGTCGGCCCGGGCGACCGCGTGGTGATCTACCTGCCGGTGCTCGTGGAGACCGTGGTGGTCACCCTGGCCTGCGCGCGCATCGGCGCGGTGCACAGCCTGGTGTTCGGCGGCTTCAGCGCCGAGGCGCTGCGGTTCCGCCTGGCCGACACGGGCGCGAAGCTGCTGGTCACCACCGACGGGCAGTACCGCCGCGGCGTCGCGACGCCGGTCAAGGCGACCGCCGACGAGGCCGTCGCCGGGCTCGACCACGTGGAGCACGTGCTGGTGATCCGCCGCACCGGCTCCGACGTGGCCTGGACGGACCGCGACGTCTGGTGGCACGACGCCGTCGACACGGCGCCCGAGGTGCACGACGCGCAGGCGTTCGACGCCGAGCACCCGCTCTTCATCATCTACACCAGCGGCACCACGGGTAAGCCCAAGGGGCTTGTCCACACCTCCGGTGGATATCTCTCGCACGCGAGCTGGGCCCACTGGGCGCACTTCGACGCGCGGCCCGACGACGTGCACTGGTGCACCGCCGACCTGGCCTGGGTCACGGCGCACACCTACGAGATCTACGGCCCGCTCTCCAACGGCCTCACGCAGGTGATCTACGAGGGCACGCCCGACACGCCGTCGCGCGAGCGGCACCTGGAGATCATCGAGCGGTACGGCGTCACCGTGTACTACACGGCGCCCACGCTGATCCGGACCTTCATGACCTGGTTCGGCGACACCCTGCCGGAGCACGACCTGTCGTCGCTGCGCCTGCTCGGCACGGTCGGCGAGGCGATCAACCCCGCCGCCTGGGAGTGGTTCCGCGCGACGTTCGGGCGCGGCGAGCTGCCCGTGATCGACACGTGGTGGCAGTCCGAGACGGGCGCCGCCATGGTGGCCCCGCTCCCGTACGTGACGCCGCTGGTCCCCGGGTCCGCGACCCGGGCCCTGCCGGGCATCGAGGTGGCGGTGGTGGACGACGAGGGCCGCCGGCTCGGCCCCGGCCAGCCCGGCATCCTCGTGGTGACCAGGCCGTGGCCGGGCATGGCGCGCACCGTCTGGCGCGACCCGGAGCGCTACCGCGACGCGTACTGGCGCAGGTTCGCGGGCCACGGTCCCGCGGGCGCGTACTACGTGGCCGGCGACGGCGCGCTGCTGGACGAGCGGGGCAACGTGCACCTGCTGGGCCGGCTCGACGACGTCGTGAACGTCTCGGGGCACCGGCTGTCCACCATCGAGATCGAGTCGGCGCTGGTGGCGCACCCGACGGTCGGCGAGGCCGGCGTCGCGGGCGTGCCGGACGCGGTCACCGGCCAGGCCGTGGCGGCGTTCGTGGTGCTGTCGGGCGTAGGTTGGGCGAGCACGGCGTCGCCGCAGGAGGCGGACGCCGGGGCTGCCGCGCTCCGGTCGCAGGTGGCGCGCGAGATCGGGCCGGTGGCCAAGCCGCGGCACGTGATCGTGGTGCCCGAGCTGCCGAAGACGCGGTCGGGCAAGATCATGCGGCGCCTCCTGGCGCAGCTGTGGCAGGGCGAGGAGCTGGGCGACGTCACGTCGCTGCAGAACCCGTGGGCCGTCGACGACATCCGCGATGTCCTGGCAGCAGGAGTCGCGGAGAGGAAGGCAGGACGATGACCGAGCACACCTTCGGGTTCCGCACGCGGGCCCTCCACGCGGGGGGCATCCCCGACGCGGCGACCGGCGCACGGGCGGTGCCGATCTACCAGACCACGTCGTTCGTGTTCCAGGACACCGACGACGCCGCGAACCTCTTCGCGCTGCAGAAGTACGGCAACATCTACTCGCGCATCGGCAACCCGACGGTCGCGGCGCTCGAGGAGCGCATCGCGTCGCTGGAGGGCGGCATCGGCGCGGTCGCGACGGCGTCCGGCATGTCGGCGGAGTTCATCACGTTCGCCGCGCTCGTCGGGGCGGGTGACCACGTGGTCGCCTCCGCGCAGCTCTACGGCGGCACGGTGACGCAGCTCGACGTGACGCTGCGCCGGTTCGGCGTCGAGACCACGTTCGTGCCCGGCACCGACCCCGCCGACTACGCCGCGGCGATCACGCCCGAGACCAAGGTGCTGTACACCGAGGTCGTGGCCAACCCGTCGGGCGAGGTGGCCGACCTGGCGGGGCTCGCCGAGGTGGCCCACGCCGCCGGCATCCCGCTGGTGGTGGACGCGACGCTCGCGACGCCGTACCTGGTGCGGCCCATCGAGCACGGCGCCGACATCGTGATCCACTCCGTGACCAAGTTCCTCGGCGGGCACGGCACCACGCTCGGCGGCGTCGTCGTCGAGTCCGGGCGGTTCGACTGGGGCAACGGCAAGTTCCCGCAGATGACCGAGCCCGTGCCGTCATACGGCGACGTGCGCTGGTGGGGCAACTTCGGCGAGTACGGCTTCCTCACCAAGCTCCGCTCCGAGCAGCTGCGCGACATCGGCCCCGCACTGTCGGCGCAGTCGGCCTTCCAGCTGCTGCAGGGCATCGAGACGCTGCCGTACCGCCTGGACGCGCACCTGGCGAACGCCCGCGCGGTGGCCGAGTGGCTGGAGACCGACCCCCGCGTCTCCTACGTGCTGTGGGCCGGGCTGCCGTCGCACCCGCACCACGAGCGGGCGCAGAAGTACCTGCCGCTGGGGCCGGGCTCGGTCTTCGCGTTCGGCCTCCAGGTCCCCGAGAACAGCGGCGTGCTGCTCGACGGGCGCGAGGCCGGCCGGCTGTTCATCGAGTCGCTGGAGCTCGCCTCCCACCTCGCGAACGTCGGCGACGCGCGCACCCTCGTGATCCACCCGGCCTCGACCACGCACCAGCAGCTCTCCGCCGACCAGCTCGAGGCGGCGGGCGTGCCCGAGGACCTCATCCGCATCTCGGTGGGCCTGGAGGACGTCGCGGACATCCTCTGGGACCTCGACCAGGCACTGACCAAGGCGACGGGAGCGACCCGATGAGCGAGACGACCCGGACCTGGCAGGGCCCGAGCGCCCCGGAGCGCCTGCGGATCCTGCGCTCCACGAAGTCGATCGCGATCGTCGGGGCGTCGGCGAACCAGGCGCGTGCCAGCTACTTCGTGGCGACCTACCTGCTGTCCTCGTCCCCGTACGACGTGTACTTCGTGAACCCGCGGGCCACCGAGATCCTGGGGCACCCGGTGTACCCCAGCCTCGCGGACCTGCCCGTGGTGCCCGACCTCGTCGACGTCTTCCGTCGGCACGAGGACCTGCCGACGGTGCTGGACGAGACGATCGCGGTGGGCGCGAAGACCCTCTGGCTGCAGCTCGGCTCGTGGCACGAGGACGTCGCGCGCAAGGCGGAGGCCGCCGGGCTGAACGTCGTGATGGACCGCTGCGTCAAGATCGAGCACGCGCGGTTCCACGGCGGGCTGCACCTGGCCGGGTTCGACACGGGCGTGATCAGCTCCCGCCGGGCCGACCGGTAGGCGCCGTGCCCGGGCCTTCGGGCCCGGGCACCGGCCCGGGCTAGAGTCGGTCCACGATGAGCACACGTGTGGAGCCGGTCAGCGCGGAGCTCCTCGTCGAACGGGTGGCCGACGCCGTCCTGACCCGCGCGGGCGGTGCCGACACCCCGGTCCGCCTGCTCGTCGACGGGCACCCGTCCACCCACCCCGAGCGGCTCGCCGACGCGCTCGTCGCGCCCCTGGAGACGGCCGGCCGGCGCGTCGCGCGCGTGCGGGTCGCCGACTTCCTGCGCTCGCGGTCCCTGCGGCTCGAACGGGGCCGGGACGACCCGGGCAGCCTGCTGGACGGCTGGATCGACGTCGAGGCGCTGAACCGCGAGGTGCTGCGGCGGGTCGTCGAGCGCGGCGAGTACCTGCCCAGCCTGCGCGACCCCGACACCGACCGGGCCACGCGCGCCGCCTACCTCCCCGCCGCCGCGGGCACCGTGGTCGTGCTGGACGGGGCGCTCGCGATCGCCCGCGGGCTCGACGTCGACGTCGCCGTGCACCTCGCGCTCAAGCCGGGCACGCTCCGCCGTCGGACACCCGACGAGGAGGCGTGGGCCCTGCCCGCCTACGAGCGGTACGCGGCGCAGGCGGAGCGCGGGGCGGACCTGCTGGTCCGCGTCGACCACCCGGACCACCCGGCCCTGGTGCACCGCTGACCGGTGGGCGTCAGTCGCTCGCGGCCGACGCCGGGGCGTAGCCCCAGCACTCGCTCATCGCCCGCAGCTCGCGCGGGATCGAGTCCGGGTCCGGGAGCGTGCGCCCGGCCTGGATGCTCCCGCTGCGGATCTTGTCCCGCCAGTCGCCCAGGCCCTTGCGGACCTCGCCGTGCTCGTGGTCGCCGTACGAGACCATGCCCGGCTCCCAGGGCAGGCCGAGGAAGTCGCAGATGCGGTGGAACTCGGTGGCCGGGTCCGCGGTGACGTCCTCGTAGCGCACCGTGAGCCCGGGGAGCCGGTGCCGCACGTCCTCCAGCGCCGTCATGTACTTCAGCGTGTGCAGGATGGCGCGGTTCATGGGCCGCCGGGCCGGGTCGGCGTCGTGCCAGGAGCGGGCGATCGACGCCGGGTGGCGCAGCAGGAAGATGAACCGGGCGTCGGGCCAGCACAGCGCGAACCGGTCGGCGACGAACACGTTGCTGGGGGTCTTCTCCACGACGACCTGCTTGCCGCTGCGCAGCAGCTCGCGGTGCAGCATCCGGTCCCACAGGATGTGCTCGACGTCGGCCACGTTGTGCCCCAGGGCGTCCATCGCCTCCTGGGTGAGCCGCGTCGTGAAGTCGACGGACAGCCGCCGCACGTGCGTCTCGATGGGCGCGTGCACCTGGGAGTGGCTGTCCAGCACCACGCGCAGCAGCGTCGACCCGGCGCGCGGGGACGAGAGCACGAAGACCGGGGCGACCAGCAGCCGGTCGGCCGCGGGGTCGGCCGGCGGGCGGACGCGCCCCCGGCCCGGCCGGCTCGTGCCGCCGCTCGCCGTGCCGCCCTGGCGGGCGCCACCCTGCCGGGCGGCGCCGTGGTCGCGCGGCACCCGCGTGACCCGCAGGCCCGCGTGCTTCTCGAGTGCCGTACCGAACCGGCGGGCCAGCTGCGTGCCGGTCCCGCGAACCGTGAGCATGTCGAAAGGACTCCGTTCGGATGTCCCCCTGCCGTCCAACACGGTGACACGCCCTTCCCGGGCGCGCCACCGTAGCGGCACCGGCCCGGGCTACAGCACCAGGCAGAACGGGTGGTTCGCCGGGTCGGCGAACACCCGGAAGCCCGAGCCCTCGCCCGGCAGCCGGGTCGCCCCGAGCGTCAGCACCGCGGCCTCGCCCGCGTCGAGGTCGGGCACCCCGATGTCCAGGTGCACCTGCTGCGGGTACGCGGGGTCCGGCCACCGCGGCGCGTTGTAGTCCTCCACCGACTGGAACAGCAGCGGCCGGGGGCCGCCGAGCATCGCGACGCCGTCGGCGTCGTACGCCACGGGGGCGCCCAGGATCCGGGACCAGAACAGGGCGAGCGCGGACGCGTCCGGGCAGTCGAAGGTGGGACCCATGACGGTCACGCCGTCGGACTCCTCCTTGAGACACAGGTCGAAGGTGTGCCCGGCGAGGTCGGACAGCGTGACCCACCGCTCGTTCTCCCGCAGCACGGTGGCCCCGAGCTCCACCGCCCGGGCGCTCGAGGCGGCCAGGTCGGGCACGTACAGGTCGATGTGCGCCTGCTGGGGGTGCTCCTGTCCCGGCCACTGCGGCGGGACGTGGTCGGGGGCGAGCTGGAACGCGACGTCCCACTGGTCGGGGGTCGTGACGGTGATCCAGTCGTGGTCCGTGAACTTCACGGTCCCGCCGGTCAGAGCCGTCCAGAAGCCGGCCTCGACGCCGAGGTCGGGAACGTCCAGGACCACCGACTTCAGGATGCCCACCCCCTCGGGCTCGGGGCGGTCGGTCTCTGTTCCGGTGGGGGTCGATTCGGTCATGGTCCAGCCCTTCAGGAGGTGGTCGCACGAGGAACGCTTCGAACTACTACCTTGCACCCAGCCACCGACACTCCCCAGCGGATAAGTTGCGCAGCGCTGTCCACCGGGTTATCCACAGCACACACTGCTGGCGCCGGGCACCCGCGCGGAGTTATCCACAGATGTTGTCCACAGTCCTGTGAATTGGGTGGTCCTGCCCCGTGAGCAGCGGACACACTGTCCCGGTGAACGACACCGTCGCCCTCGCCCAGGCAGCACTGGCCCAGGCAGCACCGGGCCGACCCGCCCTCGTCCCGTCGTCGGGCGCCGTCCGCCTGACCGACCCGGTCGACCTGGGCGGCTCCGCCCGCTCGCAGGTGCTCCGCTGCCGGGTCGACGGCGCGGACCACGGCGCCCCGGCCACGGTGATCGTGAAGCGCTTCCTCTCCGACGACGGCGCGTTCGTCCGGGAGACCGTCGGCCTGGACCTGTGCCCGGGCACGCCGACGCTGCTCGCGCAGGACCCGGAGCACCACCTGATCGTCATGTCCGACCTCGGCGAGCTGCCCACCCTCGCCGACCTGCTCGTGGGCGACGACCGCGACGCGGCCTGGGACGGCGCCCGGACCTGGGCCCGCGCGCTCGGCCGCACGACCGGCGGCTCCCGCGCCCGGGTCGCCGAGGCGCGCAGCCGTCTGGCGGACGCCGAGCCGTGGGACGCCGACGCCGACCTCCGCGCGGGCGTCGACCGGCTGCTCGAGGCCGTGGCCGGGGGCGACGCCGGGCCGGAGGGCCACGCGGCGGCGGACCGCCGGGCCGCCGTCGAGGCCGAGCTCGCCGCGACCCTGCACCTGCGCACCCCGGGTGCCGCCGCGGTCGTCTCGCCCACGGACACCTGCCCCGACAACGCCGTGCTGGGCCCGGACGGCTGGCGCTTCCTCGACCTGGAGGGCACCGACGTCCAGCACGCCGCGTTCGTCGCCGCGTACGGGCTGCTGCCGTTCGCCACCTGCTGGTGCGTGTTCGACCCGCCGCCCGGCCTCACGGACATGCTGCTCGCCGAGCTCACCGCCGGCCTGGCGGAGCACGCGCCGGACGTCGTCGCCGACCCCGCCTGGGACACGTCGGTGCGGCAGGCGTGCGCGGTCTACCTGGTCCTCGTCACGGGCTGGCTGTGGAAGAGCACGGTCGCGGGCCGGGAGCTGGTCGGTCCGGCGGGCCGGTCGCCGTCGTACCGGCAGCTCATGGTCTCCCGCTGGCGCTGGGGTGCGCTCAACCTCCGCGCGGACCTCCCGGCGCTGGCCGCCGCCTTCGGCGACGCCGCGGCCTGGGCGCTCGACCAGTGGGGCGCCGACGTCGAGACGACCGGCTACCGCGCCTTCCGCTGACCCCGGGCGCCGAGCGCCGTCGTGACCGCGGTCCACGGCCGGGTCAGGCGCGGCAGCCAGCCCCGCTGCGGCCCGGCGGCCGCCACGGTCCCGACCGCGGCCACCGGGCCGCCCGCCCCGACCGGCAGGCCGGGTACGGCCGACCTCGCGGGCAGCGCCGGCAGCTCCGTGCGCGCCGGGTCGTCCGCGGCGTCGATCTCGGCGATGAGCGCCTGCACCCGCGCGGTGACGTCGTCGACGATCCGCTCGACCTCCTCGATCGGCCGGCCCGCCGGGTCGTCCAGCGGCCAGTCGAGGTAGCGGCGTCCCGGGAAGACGGGACAGGTGTCACCGCAGCCCATGGTCACGATCACGCCGGAGGTCCGCACGATGTCGTCGGTGAGCTCGCGCGGGAACTCGATGAGCCCGTCGAGCCCACGCCGGGCCAGGACGGTCTCCGTCATCGTGTCCGGCTCGGAGACCGGCCGCGTGCCCGCGGTGCGCACCCGGATGCGGTCGCCCGCGAGGCGGCGGGTCACGGCGGCGGCGATCTGGGACCGGCCGGTGTTGTGGACGCAGACGAACAGCACGTCGCGCGGCGAGCCGTGCGTCACCTCGGTCATGGCGGCCAGCCGGTCCGTCGCGAGCCAGGCGGTCAGGGCGGGCAGCTGCGCGGAGGACCGCACCTGCTTGTCCAGCGCGGCGTAGCACTCCCGGACCAGGCGGTCCACGGTGCCGGCGCCCGCGTTGGCGGCGAACGTGGCGGCGAGGGTGTCGACCAGCCGGTCGAGCAGCGCCTCGTGGTCGCGCACGTCGAGCGCCGGCTCGTCGAGGAACCGCGGGGCGGCGAGCGCCGCCGTGCCGTACCGCGCGATCCCGCGTGAGGAGACGCGGTACAGCGCCGCGTCCGACGCCACCGGCCCGACGACGGCGACCAGCCCCACCGAGACCAGCGCCTCGAGGTGCTGCTCCACGTCGGCGACGGCGAGCGCTTCGGCGACGAGGTCGGCCGGCTCGCCGGCCGCGTCGTCCGGCACCAGCCCGGCGGCGGTGGAGCGGCCCGCGGGGTGCGTGAGCAGGCGCGCCAGCAGCCGTAACCGCTCAGGGTTGGCCATCGTCAGTCGTTGTGCGGAGCGCAGCTCGTCCGGGGTCATCGGTCTCTCCCTGGCCCACGGCGGTGTGGCCGTGCGCCAGGAGCGAGGCTACCTCGCCACCCCGGACCTCGGCGGCCGCACGGTGGGAACGTCACCCACGATCGGGACCGGACGCCGGTGGAACGGGAACCCGTACCGGGTGACGAGCCCCGCCAGCGTGGTGACCCGGTTACGGGGGCCGATCAGCGACATGATGTGCACGAACAGCCACACGATCCACGCCAGGCCCTTGGTGATCCGCAGCGGCCGGCCCCCGGGCAGGTTGATCTCGGCGATCGCGGCGCGCCGGCCGATCACGGCCATCGTGCCCTTGTCGACGTAGTGCAGGTCCTGCAGGGGCTCGCCGTCGAGCAGCGCGCGGATGTTGCGGCCCGCCACGAGGCCGCCCTGGATCGCGGGCTGGGCGAGCTGGGGCAGGTCGGCCGGCGAGATCGCGATGTCGCCCGCGGCGAAGACGCCCGGCAGGCCTTCGACCTGCATGTCGTCGCCGATCCGGATGCGGCCGCTGTCGTCCTGCGGCAGGCCCCACTCGGCGACCTCGTCGTGCACGCTCACCCCGGCGGACCAGACGGTCAGGTCGGCGTGGATGCGCGTCCCGTCGGTGAGCACCACGGCCTCGCGCTCCACGGCCGCCACCCCGGCGCCCAGGTGCAGCGAGACCCCACGGTGCCGCAGCTCCTGGGTCGCGTAGGCGCGCAGCTTGGGCGCGAACGACTTGAGGATCTCGCCGCCGCGCTGCACCACCTTGACCTCGAACGCGTCGCCGTGGATCTCCGGGTAGGCGGGCGCCAGGCCGGCGGTGCGCAGCTCGGCGAGCGCGCCCGCGACCTCCACCCCGGTGGCGCCGCCGCCCACGACGACGACGCGCAGCCCGTCGTCGGCCCGCTTCGACTTCGCGGCCTTCTCCAGGCGGATGAAGAGGTTGTCGCGGATCCGCATGGCCTGCGAGCGCGTGTACATCGGGAACGAGTGCTCCTTGGCGCCCGGCGTCCCGAAGAAGTTCGCGGTGACGCCCGCCGTGACCACCAGGTAGTCGTAGCTGATCCAGTGGTCGTTCAGCAGGCGGATCTTCTTCGCGGCGTGGTCGGCCTCCACGAGGTGCTCGTGCACCACGTGCACGTTCTTCTGCTTGAGCCGCAGGCCGCGCAGGAAGTAGGTGACGTCGCCCGGGTTCAGGCCGCCGGTCGCCACCTGGTACAGCAGCGGCTGGAACGTGTTGTAGACGCGGCGGTCGATCAGCGTGATCCGCACGGGCGCGTCCTTGAGCGCCCGGACCGTCGCCATCCCGGCGAACCCGCCGCCCACCACCACCACGTGCGGCAGCGGCTCGGGGTGCTCGCTCATGGTCTTCTCGAGGCCGTAGTCCTCGTCGTCCTCGGGTGCTTGCACGGGGGTGTGTGCAGATTCGGTCACGAGCACGAGTCTCTCACCGCCCGGGTTACCGTGGTCGGTCGTGAGCACCACCGAACACCAGACCGACCCCGCCGACCGCCCCGAACGGCTGGCCCACGGCCTGCGCACCCGCCACCTGACCATGATGGGCCTGGGGTCCGCGATCGGCGCCGGCCTGTTCCTCGGTTCCGGCCTCGGCATCGCCGCCGCGGGTCCCGCCGTCCTGGTCAGCTACGCCATCGCGGGCGCGATCGTCGTGCTCGTCATGCGGATGCTCGCCGAGATGGCCTCCGCGCTCCCGTCGAGCGGCTCGTTCTCCGTCTACGCGGAGGCCGCGCTCGGCCGCTGGGCCGGGTTCCTGCTGGGCTGGCTGTACTGGTTCACCATCGTCATGGTGCTCGGCGTCGAGGTGACGGGCGTCGCCGGGATCGTGCACGGCTGGTGGCCCGCGGTACCGCAGTGGGCGGTCGCGGCAGCCGTCGTCGCCGTGTTCGGCGCGATCAACCTGGTGGGCGTGCGCCAGTTCGGCGAGGCCGAGTTCTGGTTCGCCACCGTCAAGGTGCTCGCGATCGTCGGTTTCCTGGTGCTCGGCGTGCTGATCGTCGTCGGCGTGGTGCCCGTGAGCGGCAGCGTGCTGGGGGAGTGGGCCTCCTACGGCGGGTTCGCCCCGGCGGGCCTGCCGGGTATCGCCGCGGGCCTGCTCACCGTCGTCTTCGCGTTCGGCGGCATCGAGATCGTCACCATCGCGGCCGCCGAGGCGCGCGACCCGCAGTCGGCCGTCGCGAGCGCGACCCGCACCATCCTGTGGCGCATCCTGTTCTTCTACGTGGGCTCGGTGGCGATCATGGTCGCTCTGATCCCGTGGACCGACGCCGCCCGCCTGGAGTCGCCCTTCGTCTCCGTGCTCCAGATGGCCGGGTTCGACGGCGCCGCGCGGCTCATGGAGGTCGTCGTCGTGCTCGCGCTGCTGAGCGCGTTCAACGCCAACGTGTACGCGACGTCCCGCATGCTGTTCTCGCTCGGCGGCCGCGGTGACGCCCCGGCGCTCGCGACCCGGGTCTCCCGCCGCGACGTCCCGTGGGTCGCGGTGCTGGTCTCGGTGTTCTTCGGCGTCGTCGCCGTGCTGCTCAACTACCTGCTGCCCGAGTCGCTGCTCGGGGTGCTGCTCAACGCCGTCGGCTCGGCGCTGCTGGTGGTCTGGATCCTCGTGGTGGTCTCGCAGCTCCGCCTGCGCCCGCGCCTGGAGGCCGCCGCGGCCGAGCGCGGCGAGACCCTGCGCCTGCGCGCCTGGGGCTACCCGTGGCTGTCGTGGGCCACGCTCGTGGCGCTGGTCGCGGTGGTGGGCCTCATGCTGTCCGACGCCGCCGCCCGGCCGCAGATCGCCGCGACCGCGGGTCTGGTCGTGGTGATCCTGCTGGTCTACGTGATCGCGCGGGCCCTGCGCCGCGTCCCGGCCGAGCCGGCGGCGTCCGGCCGGCGGTAGCCGTTCAGCAGACCGTCATCGGGGGTCCACCCGCTGGTCGGGCGGTCGCCAGCGGGCCCCCCGATCGTCGTCGGCATGACCGAGCAGACCACCGGCGGCGTCGACCGCCGGACGTTCCTTTCCCTGAGCAGCCTCGGCGCGGCGGGGGTCGCGACCACGGCGGCCGTCGCCGGCGCGGCCCCGGCCGAGGCCGTGGAGCTGGCCCGGCACCCGCAGCGGGGGCTGCGGTTCGGGCGCGACGGCAAGTTCAAGATCGTCCAGTTCAACGACACCCAGGACGACGAGAAGATCGACCGCCGCACGCTCGAGCTCATGCGCGCGGTGCTCGACGACGAGCGGCCCGACGTCGTGATCCTCAACGGCGACAACATCACCGGCGGCTGCGACACCCCGCTGGAGATGCGTCAGGCCATGAACAACGTGGTGCAGCCGATGGAGGAGCGCGCCGTCCCGTGGGCCATCACGTTCGGCAACCACGACGAGGACTCGACGCCGAACAGCGGCCTGGACGAGGCCGACATGCTCGCCTTCTACCGCTCCTACCGCTACAACGTGAACGGCCCGACGGCGCGCGGCGTCACCGGCCAGGGCAACTCGAACCTGCTGATCGAGGGCACGAACGGCCGCCCGGCGTTCAACCTGTGGCTGCTCGACTCGGGCCGGTACGCACCCGAGACCCTGTCCGGCCAGGACTTCGACGGCTACCCCCACTGGGACTGGCTGCGCATGGACCAGGTGAAGTGGTACTACGACACGTCGGTGCAGATCGAGCGCAAGGCCGGGTACGTGGTGCCGGCGCTCATGTTCATCCACATCCCCCTGTGGGAGTACCGGTTCATGTGGTTCGGCTCGGTGGACGGGCGCACCGACGCCGACCACGAGCGCGGCAGGGCGCGGCACCGCATCGACGGTGAGCGCAACGAGGACGAGTGCCCGGGGCCGTTCAACTCCGGCATGTTCTCGGCGATCCAGCACCGGGGTGACGTCCGCGGCGTGTTCTGCGGCCACGACCACGTGAACACCTACTCGGGCGACTACTACGGCGTGCTGCTCGGGTACGCGGGCAACACCGGGTTCGGCACGTACGGCCTGGGCGGCGCCGAGCGCAACCGGCTGCGCGGCGCGCGCGTCTACGACCTCGACGAGTCGGTCGACGGCGTGCTGGCCGGCACCCGGATGCGGTTCGCCGGCGAGCTCGGCATCGACCTGACCGCCGACGACCAGTGGATCGAGCCGCTCCCGCTCCCCAAGGGCAAGTAGGGCGGACCTCCCGCACGTGTCAGACCTACAGGTCCCTCGGGTGACCTGTGGGTCTGACACGTCGGAGGGGCGGCTCCCGGATGAGAAAATGACGGCATGGCTGAGCTCCTCGCGGTCTGTCGCGTGTACGTCCTGCATCCTGACCCCGGCACCGTGGGCGTCACGGCGATCGACAAGCGTCCCGTGGAGGGGCGGGTCAAGGTGCGGCCCTACGGCTTGTACGCGGACGTGCAGGCCGACCGCGCCAACCACGGCGGCCTCGACCAGGCGGTCTACGCCTACGCCCAGGAGGACGCCGACTACTGGGGGGCCGAGCTGGACCGCGAGATCACGCCGGGGCTCTTCGGCGAGAACCTGCGGGTCAGCGGCCTGGACGTGAACGGCGCGGTGATCGGCGAGCACTGGCGGATCGGCTCTGCCCTGCTGGAGGTCACGCAGCCCCGCACGCCCTGCCAGACCTTCGGTCGCCGGCTCGGCGAGCAGCGCTGGGTGCGCCGGTTCACACAGGCCAACCGCACGGGCGCCTACCTGCGCGTGGTCGAGAACGGCGACCTCGGCGCGGGCGACACCGTCGAGGTGGTGCACCACCCCCTGCACGGCGTGACCGTCGCGGACTGGTTCGGCGCGCAGTACGGCCTGGCGCGCGCGGCGCGGGACGCGGCCGGCTCCGACGAGCCGGCCGCGCCCGCCCCCGAGAGCCTGGAGGAGCTCGCCCAGCGCCTGCTGAACGCGCACGCCGCGGGCGAGCTCCGGCTCAGCGTCGACATGCACCGCCGCAGCGAGCAGGCCGCGAGCCGCGCCGTCGTCGACTGACGGCCGCCGGGGGCGCAAGCATTCCCCCGGCCGTCACGCGCGGCGCTCGAAGCGGGTCCGCGCGGCGTCGTGCGCGTCGCGCAGGAGGGCGAGCACGGTCTCGCCGGTCGCGGGACCGGGGTTGACGACGGCGATCCAGCCGGCCGCCCCGTACACCGGGTGCGGCAGGACGACGTCGGCGGTGTCCGGCGGCGTGGCCGGCTCGCCGGTACCTGGTCCGACGACGCCTGGTTGGACGGCGCCCGGTTCGACGGCGCCGGTGAGCTCGGCCGCCCGCGCCCGGCCGACGCGGACGTTCACCCGCCAGCGCCCCGCGGGATCGAGGCCCGACGTGGTGTCGTCCGGGTAGTTCTTGGTGACGATGGTCCCGTACGGCTGCACGTTCCGCGGCATCTCGCCGTCCGGGGCGTAGTAGAAGAACGCGTCGCCCCAGGCCAGCTCGGGAACCGTGGGGTCCCCGGCGGCCGGGGCCACGACGAGGGCGCCGTCGAGGTCGCGCACCGCCGCGATGATCTGGTCGATGGTCGGGCCGGTACTCTGCGAGAGGTCCATGGTTCAAGCATCACCTTCAAGTGCTTGTGTGGGGTTGAGCGAATGACACCCGAGGTCTCCCGGCCCCTGCGCACGGCCGACGTCGCGCGGGAGTCCGGCTACTCCGCGCAACAGGTCCGGGACCTGGAACGGCTGGGCGTCATCCCGCCCGCCGCCCGGGCGGCGAACGGCTACCGGTCGTACGCCCCGGTGCACGTCCACGCGCTGCGGGCGTACCGCGGGCTGGCGAGCGCGGCGGGTCCGGTCGAAGCGCGCCGCCTGCTGGCCGAGGCACTCACCGGGAGCGTGGCCGACGCCGCCGCCGCGATCGGCGCCGTGCACGTCCGGCTGGCCCGGGACCGCGACGAGGCCCTCCGGGCGCGGTCGGCGCTCCGCGCCATCCAGTCCGAGGCGACCGACGGCGAGCGACCCCCGGCCGACCCCGCCGACGTCCTGACGATCACGCAGCTCGCTTCCGCCCTCGGGGTGCGCACGTCCACGCTCCGGTTCTGGGAGCAGGAGGGGCTCGTGGCGCCCGAGCGCGTGACGTCGCTGCGTGCCCGGCAGTACGGGCCGGCGGCCGTCCGCGAGGCGCGCATCGTGGCGGCGCTGCGCGCCAGCGGCTACGGCGTCCCCGCCGTCCGCGACGTGGTCGCGAGCCTGCGCCGCCTCCCGGGGGCCGACGAGGGAGTCGCCCGGGCCGGGCAGATCCTGGACCGGAGGCTCGACGACCTCGCGGCCCGCACGGTGGCCCTGCTCCGCGCGGGCGCGGCCCTGGCCGAGATCATCGCCCCAGAGGTCGACCCTGGGCCCAGCTCCCCGCAGAGAGCGTGAGCGCTGGCGAGGTCAGTCGTCGCTGAGCTGCTGGCCCTGGCGGACCAGGTCCTGCAGGGTGCGCTGCACCTGCTCGACGTCGGGCACGTCGTCGAGCACCATGCCCGGCTGGTCGGTGCCGTCGGAGATCACGAGGGTGCCGCAGCCGAAGATCCGGTCGCTGAGCTGCTTCTCGAACGTGACGTTGTTGATCCGGTAGAGCGGGATGTCGCGTCCGGTCTGGGTCAGGATGCCGGTGCGCAGCGCGACCCGCTGGTTGGTGATGATGTAGCGGGTGGTGCGCCAGCGCAGGAACGGGCCCGCGGACGCGACCAGGCCGAGCACCACGAGGAGCGCCGTCGCGACCCACAGCACGATCGGGTCGATCGGCAGCGGCAGCACCCACATCGCGATCAGCACGGCGATCAGCAGCAGGAGCAGCAGGATCGGCTTGACGACCTTCTTCGGGTGAGTGCGGAGCTGCATCACGATGGTCTCGCCTTCGGCGAGGTGCTCTTCCCTCATGCCGCGAATACTGCCTTACTGGGCCAATTGGATCTACTGTGCGGCAAGGTTCCATCCCTCGATGGTGCGCAGGCCGTGCCCATAGCCCAGCAGGCAGACGGCGGCCGTGCCCAGCTCGAACCGGGCGCCCAGCCGCGGGTCGACGCCGAGCCACACCGTGGCGAGCACCCGCAGCAGGTGCCCGTGCGCGACCAGCAGCACGTGGCCGCCGGACCCGGACCCCGGACCGCCGCCGGACCCCGCGCCGCCGAGTACCTGCTCCGCCCGGGCGATCACCCGCGCGGCGCGCACGGCGACCTGGTCCAGCGTCTCGCCGGGGCGCCCCTCGCCGTGGTCGGCCGACGGCGGCAGCACCCGCACGCCGTCCTCGAAGATCTGGAAGTCGCGGCCCAGCAGCTCGGACACGTCGCGCGAGGTGCGGCCGTCGACGGGCCCGTAGTCCCACTCGGCGAGGTCCTCGTCGACGACGGCGCCAGGGTGGCCCACGAGCTCCGCCGTCCGCCGCGCGCGCTCGCGCGGGGACGTGAGGACGGCCGCGAACTCGTAGTCGGCGAGCGTCGCGCCGGCGTACCGGGCCTGCCGCTCGCCGGCCTCGGTGAGCGGCAGGTCGGTGCGTCCGGTGTGCTGGCCGCTCGCGCTCCACTCGGTCTGCCCGTGCCGGAGCAGCACGAGCTGCGGGTCGCTCGGGGGCCGCAGGACCGGCGGCGTCGTCTCGTCGGGCATGGGACGAGCATCCTGCGTCCGGGGGCCGCGCGCACCCCTGGCGACCGGCGTGGCGGCGAGCTCCACCAAGGAACATGCGCTGACCTGGCCAAACACGCCACGGACAACACGCCGGGCCGACACCCTGATCCTGGTGCGCGCCGGGTGCCGCGCCCTACTGTGGGCTCCGTGAGCCGTGCCACCCCGGCGTCGCGCGGCGCCGTCGACCGCTTCTCCACGCGAGGTGTGCCCGCGGCGCGGCGGATCGAGCTGTGGGAGGAGCACAACGCCGACGCCCTGGTGGCGCTGCGGTGCCGCATGCTCGAGGAGCCGGCGCTGGAGGCGTCCGAGGCGAACCTGCAGCTCGACCGGCTGCACCTGGCGCACGTCGAGGCCAGCCCGCACGCCGTCGAGCGCACGGCCCGCACGGTCCGCACCCGCCCCACGGAGTCCGTGGCCCTGTACTTCACGCTCCGGGGCGAGGCGTACTTCCACCACGACGACGGCGTCCGGCGGCTGCGCCCGGGCCAGCTGCTGGTGTGCGACGCCGACCGGCCGTTCCTGCGCGGGTTCTCCCAGGGGCTGGAGGAGCTCGCGATGAAGGTCCCGTACGACGTGTTCCGGTCCGCGGGCGGCACCATGCCGCGCCCCGCCCGGGTGATCGACTTCGGCACCCCCGGCGCTGACCCCTACGCCGCTGCCCTCGCCGAGCTCGTCGCGCGCGCGGTCGGGCCGGACGGCGACGGCGCGGCCGACGAGGGCGCCGCGCTCGACCTGGTGACCGCGGCGCTGGCCGAGCCCGAGGCGTCGCAGGCCGCCGGCGCGCACTTCGCCGCGGCCGAGCGGTACGTGCGGCAGTGGCTGCGCGACCCGACGATGTCGGCGCGCCGGATCGCCGACGCGATCGGCCTCAGCGAGCGGCAGCTCTCCCGCGTGCTCGCGGAGCACGGTACGAGCGTGCCGCGGCTGATCGCCCGGCGGCGCGTGGAGATGGCGAGCCGCATGCTGCGCATGCCGTCGTACGCGGAGCAGACCGTCGAGGCGATCGGCCTGCGCTGCGGGTTCTCGTCGGCCGCGCAGTTCTCCCGCGTGTTCCGGGAGCAGTCGGGCATGTCGCCGTCGGAGGCCCGTCGGTACGCCCTCGCAGCCAGGGCTTGATACTTTCCGCCGACATTCATGGTCAGCCCTTTTCCCAGGTCGGGGCGCACGGCACCCTGTGCGCATGCCTGAGTTCGACGACGGTCAGACCGAGACCGCACTGCCCAGCCACGCCGCGACCGGCCCGACCCCGGAGGCCCCCGACGTCGTCGTCGAGACCGACGTGCTGGTCGTGGGTTCCGGCCCGGCGGGCGCGTCCGCGGCCCTGTTCCTGTCCAGCCTCGGTGTCAGCACCATCATGATCACCAAGTACCGCTGGACGGCGAACACGCCCCGCGCGCACATCACCAACCAGCGCACCATGGAGATCTTCCGCGACCTGGGCATCGAGGACCAGGTGCTCGCGGACGCGACGCCGCACGAGCTCGTCGGCGACACGGTGTTCTGCACGACGATCGCGGGCGAGGAGATCGGCCGCATCCTCACCTGGGAGACCCACCCCGCCCGCGAGGCGGACGCGCGGCTCGCCTCGCCGTCGCTCACGGTGGACATCCCGCAGACCTACCTCGAGCCGATCCTGGTGAAGAACGCCTCCCAGCGGGGCGCGCAGTCGCGGTTCTCCACGGAGTACCTGGGCCACACGCAGGACGCCGACGGCGTCAGCACGCGCGTGCTCGACCGTGTCACCGGCACCGAGTACACGATCCGCTCGAAGTACCTGATCGGCGGCGACGGCGCCCGCTCCCAGGTGGCGGCCGACCTCGGCCTGCCCATGGAGGGCGCGATGGACATCGCCGGCTCCATGAACATCACCTTCAAGGCCGACCTCACGGACCTCGTGGGCCACCGCCCGTCGGTCCTGTACTGGGTGCTCCAGCCGGGCTCCGACGTCGGCGGCATCGGCGCGGGCCTGGTGCGCATGGTGCGGCCGTGGAACGAGTGGCTCATCGTCTGGGGCTACGACATCGCGGGCGAGCCGCCGCAGCTCGACGACGCCGCGGCCGCCGAGATCGTGCGCCAGCTCGTGGGCGTCGAGGAGCTGGACGTCGAGATCACGGGCTACTCGCTGTGGGGCAACAACCAGATGTACGCCACGCACCTCCAGCAGGGCCGCGTCTTCTGTGCGGGCGACGCCGTGCACCGGCACCCGCCGAGCAACGGCCTCGGCTCCAACACGTCGGTCCAGGACTCGTACAACCTGGCCTGGAAGATCGCCGCGGTGCTGAACGGCCAGGCGGCGCCGTCGCTGCTGGACACGTACTCGGCCGAGCGCGCGCCCGTGGCCGAGCAGATCGTGCTGCGCGCCAACAAGTCGGGCGGCGAGTTCCGGTTCATGGAGGTGCTCGGGGTGCTGGACGCCGAGACGCCGGAGGCGATGCAGGCCGCGATCGACGAGCGCAAGGCGAACACCCCCGCGGGTGCGGCCAAGCGCGCGGCGCTCGTGGAGGCGATGGACCTCAAGCACTACGAGTTCAACGCGCACGGCGTGGACATGGGCCAGTTCTACGAGTCGGCCGCGATCGTGCCCGACGGGTCGCCCAAGCCCGTGGACGAGCGTGACCCCGAGCTCTACTACAAGCAGTCCACGGTGCCCGGCGCGCGGTTCCCGCACGTCTGGGTCGCCGACGTGCACGGCCACAAGCGCTCGACGCACGACCTGGTCCCGTACGGGCAGTTCACGCTGGTCACGGGCATCGCGGGCGAGGCCTGGGCCGACGCCGCGGCGAAGGTCGCGGACGAGCTCGGCGTGCCGCTGGAGGCCGTCGTCATCGGGCCGGGCCGCGACGTCATCGACACCTACTACGACTGGGCGAAGATGCGCGGCGTCGAGGAGTCGGGTGCGATCCTCGTGCGTCCCGACTCGCACGTCGCGTGGCGTGCCCAGACCCTGGCCGACGACCCGGCCGGGGCGCTGGGCGACGCGCTGCGGTCGGTCCTCGGCCGGGGCGAGCAGCGTGTCTGAGCCCGACGCCGAGCAGTCCGCCCGCGAGCAGGAGCTCACCGACCGGGTCGCGGCGTCGTTCGCGGGCGCGGACGACGCGCGCCTGGCGACGGTCATGCAGTCCCTGACCCGGCACCTGCACGCGTTCCTGCGCGAGGTGCGGCTCACGGAGGACGAGTGGAACCAGGCCATCGGGTTCCTCACCGCCGCCGGGCACATCACCGACGACAAGCGGCAGGAGTTCATCCTGCTGTCCGACGTGCTGGGCGCCTCGATGCAGACCATCGCGATCAACAACGCGGCCCACGAGAACGCGACGGAGGCCACGGTGTTCGGCCCGTTCTTCGTGGACGACGCGCCGCGCATCGAGAACGGCGGCGACATCGCGGGCGGCGCGACCGGCCAGCCCTGCTGGGTCGAGGGCACCGTCACCGACACCGCGGGCCACCCCGTGCCGGGCGCGCGCATCGAGGTGTGGGAGGCGGACGAGGACGGCTTCTACGACGTCCAGTACGGCGACGACCGCACCTCCGGCCGCGCGCACCTCTTCACCGACGACGACGGCGGCTACCGCTTCTGGGGCGTCACGCCCACCCCGTACCCGATCCCGCACGACGGGCCGGTCGGCGCGCTGCTCGCGGCGTCGGGCCGCTCGCCCATGCGTGCCGCACACCTGCACTTCATGGTGACGGCGCCCGGGCTGCGCACGCTCGTGACCCACATCTTCGTGCGCGGCGACGAGCTCCTGGCGTCTGACTCCGTGTTCGGCGTGAAGGACTCGCTCGTCATGGACTTCGAGGAGCAGCCCGCGGGCACCCCGGCGCCCGGCGGCCGCGAGGTCGAGGGCGCCTGGGCCCGTACCCGCTTCGACGTCGTCCTGGCCCCGGCCGACTGACCGGGCCGGCTGACCGAGGCCGGCCGAACCACCCGCACCACCGCACTACCGGCAAGTCGCAATCCCACGTGTCAGACCCACAGGTCCCTCGGGGGACCTGTGGGTCTGACAACCAGAGGCTCGACGACAGACTTGGA
>NZ_JBHVEG010000080.1:0-27355 GCF_042802395.1 Promicromonospora sp. NPDC057488 | reverse complement strand
GAGGTCGGCACAGCCCTGTGCCGACCTCGATGCCAACTGCCGACGTCACTGCGGCCGGCGCATGCAAGCTGCCGACGTGACTGTCCCCGCCGCCAGGATCAGACCTGCGCGGCCGCGAGCTGCTCGCGGACCTGGCGCTTGGCGCGCGTCAGCATGCCCGCCATGCCGTTCAGGCGCAGCAGGCTGACGACCTTGGTCAGGCCGAGCTGGAGCGGGTAGTCCTCGGGCACGTCCAGGACCTGCTGCGCCGTCAGCCCGGTCAGGCCCTGCGCCAGGATCGACGCGAAGCCGCGCGTGGTGGGCGCCTCCTCCGGTGCGCTGGCGTGGAAGGTGACCACGCCGGCGTCGTCCACCTCGGCGAACGCGTAGACGGGGGACTGGCACTCCTGGACGCGCTCCAGCCGTTCGGGCGCGTCCGCGTACCTCTCGGGCAGCGGGGGCAGCTCGCGCGAGACCTCCAGCAGGAGCTGGAGGCGGTCACGCTCGGGCGTCTCCAGGAAGGCGTCCCGCAGCTCGGCGAGGGCTTCGGGCAGGTCGACGTCGTTGGTGCTCATCCGTTCATCCTTTCACCGTCGCGCCCCACACGTGTCAGACCCACAGGTCACCCGGGGGACCTGTACGTCTGACACGTGCGGGGGCGTATGACATGGGGGCGAGCCGAGGGCACGCCCTGGGCGGGTGGCCCGACGGCGTCGTAGCGTGGCCGTATGGCCGGGAACAAGGGGGCCGACGGCGGCCCGGACCGCTGGTCGCAGGGCGTCACCGAGGGAAGCGATGCCCTTGACCTGGAGGAGGGCGTGTTCACCTGGGCCGATCCCGCGCGGATCGCCCGGTCCCTCAAGAGGTCGGCCGAGGCGAGCGACCGGCGCAAGAGCTCCCCGTACCGGTCCGCGATGTCGATGCTCACGTTCTACGTCAACCGCGCGGGCAAGGACCTGGACGCCGACCAGCGCCAGGTGCTGGAACGCGCGAAGGACGAGCTGCGCAAGGCGTTCGGCCGGGCCTGACCCGGCACCCCTCCCGCACGTGTCAGACCTACAGGTCACTCCGGGGACCTGTACGTCTGACACGTGCACCGGCGTCAGACCGTGCCCGGCTCCGTGCCCGTGGCGACCGGGACGCGCACCGCGTTGCCCCACTCGGTCCAGGAGCCGTCGTAGTTGCGCACGTTCGTGTAGCCGAGCAGGTACGTGAGCGCGAACCAGGTGTGGCTGGAGCGCTCGCCGATGCGGCAGTAGGTGATCACGGCGTCGGCCGGGTCGAGCCCGAGGCCGGCGGTGTAGATCGCGTCGAGCTCGGCGCGCGACCTGTAGGTGCCGTCCTCGGCCACGGCCGTGGCCCACGGCACGTTGCGGGCCGTGGGGATGTGGCCGCCGCGCAGCACGCCCTCCTCCGGGTAGTCCGGGATGGCGATGCGCTCGCCCGTGTACTCCTGCGGGGAGCGGATGTCGACGAGCGGGCCGCTGCCCAGGTGTGCCAGCACGTCCTCGCGGAAGGCGCGGATCGTGGCGTCGTCCCGCTCGACCGTGGGGTACTCCACGGGTGCGGGCGCCGGGACGTCGGTGGTGAGCTCGCGGCCCTCGGCGCTCCACAGCCCGCGGCCGCCGTCGAGCAGGCGCACGTCCTGGTGGCCGAACAGCGTGAACACCCAGGCGGTGTACGCGGCCCACCAGTTGTTCTTGTCGCCGTACAGCACCACGGTGGTGTCGCGCGTGATGCCCTTGCTGCTCATCAGGGCGGCGAAGGCCGCGCCGTCCAGGTAGTCGCGGATCTGGGGGTGCTGCAGCTCGGTGTGCCAGTCGACCTTCACCGCGCCGGGGATGTGCCCGGTCTCGTACAGCAGCACGTCCTCGTCCGACTCGACGACGACGATGCCCGGGTCCTTGAGGTGCTCGGCCAGCCACGCCGTGCTCACGAGCCGTTCGGGGTGGGCGTACTGCGCGATCTTGTCCGACGGGTCGATGGGAGCGGGCATGGTTCCTCCTCGATGAGCGTGCACTGTCGAGTCTAGGAACACGGGGCGGGTCGTGGATGATCCCGCCGGGGTCGGCTCAGGCGAGCCTGCGCTCCAGCACCCCCAGGTGCGCCCGCGCCCGCGCGGCCTGCGGGCCGCCCGGTTCGGCCAGCCGCGCCAGGCGCGTCCAGGCGACGTGGTCGTCGGTGCCCTCGTCGCGCGCGGTCCACTGCTCGACGGCGGCCACGTCGTCGCAGGCGTGCACCGCCCCGCGGACCTCGGCCTCCAGCTCCTCGCGCAGCCGCTCCACGCCCGGCGCGACCGAGCGGCGCAGCAGCGGCTCCGGGTACGCGGACAGCGCGCCGCGGGCGTCGCCGCGCCGCAGGCGGGCGCGCACCGTGTCGACGTCGGACCGCACCATGCGGGCGAGCCGGTAGGGGCGCGAGCCGGCGAGCAGCGGTCCGCCGAGCACGCCGTCGGCCACGCGGCGCAGGCGGGAGATCTCCGCGCGGACCGCCACGAGCGACAGGTCGCCCGGGTGCAGCAGCACCGCCAGCTCCTCGGCGCTCAGCCCGCGCGGGTGCTCGGCCAGGAGCAGCATGATCTCGGCGTGCCGCAGCGAGAGCCGGCGGCCGCGCAGCGTGGGCGCCCCGAGCAGGCGCAGGTCCGGTGCGCGCTCCGCGGCACCGCCCGGGACCCCGCCACCCAGGTCCGTGTCCGCGGCCGGGCCGTCGGCCCAGGGCGCGCCCCCGGCCTCCCGGCCGCCCGTGGCGCGGAGGGCGAGCTCGCGCTCGACCATGGCGACCGTGGCGCGCACGAGCGCGAGGGCCACGTGGGACCCGGCGGCGTTCCCGCCGGTCAGGTCGAGCACGCCGATGATCCCGCCGGCCGCGTCGTGCACGGGGGCCGCGGTGCAGCTCAGCCGCTGGACCGGCCGGGCGAAGTGCTCGGCCCCGAGCACCTGGACGGGTCGGCGCGTCGCGAGCGCGGTGCCGGGCGCGTTGGTGCCGACCGACTCCTCGCGCCAGACGGCGCCCTCGACGAACCCGACGCCGTCGACGGCGTCGCGCACCTGCCCACGGCCCTCGACCCACAGGAGCCGGCCGACGTCGTCCGAGACCGCGACCACCAGGCCGTCGCCCGTCGCGCCGCCCACGAGGTCGCGCACCAGCGGCATCGCCACGGCCAGGGGATGGGTGCTGCGGTAGTCGTCGAGGTCGTCCGACGCCGCGACCGGTACCGCGCTCGGCCGGTCGGGGTCCACACCGTTGCGCAGGCTGCGCAACCACGACGCCGCGACGACCGGGTCGATCCCGTCGGGCTCCTGGGAGCCGGCGGAACCGACGAAGCTCTCATAGGCCGCGCGAACCCAGCGCGCGTCGCGGTGTGGCACCTGCTGCATGCTGCCCCTGACGTTGTCCCGACGCCTTCGTCGAACCACGCCAGTGTAGGCATCGGACCAAGTTCATCAACAGGTTGTCCACCGTGATCCCCAAGTTGTCCACCGTCCCGGAGCGGTTTTCCACAGATCTAAGGGGCATCACGCTCTCGACAGGCGGGACTGGAAAAGTAGTCTTAGCGTCATTAGCACCGGTAGTTAAACGGGCCTCGCGTCCGACAGATAGTTTTCACGAAGACTCTCTTTGGGGGAAGAGTTGAACACCATCGCTTTAGCTAGACCGGAATCGCAGATGTCTGAGACTGATGAACGGGCCGGAGACAGTCCGCGCCAGCAGCTGCCCGTCGACCCGGCGAAGCTGCCGGCGCTCGACACGCCGGCTCCGCCGCACGAGCCCGACGCCGGCCTCGACCTGGCCGGCGCACGTGGCCGGCGGCGCTGGACGTTCGGCGCCGCGATCGTCACCGCGGTGGCCGTCGCCGTCACGCTGTGGGCCATGTCGGCCCGCGCGGAGGAGACCGGCCGGATCGTCACCCTGACCGCCCAGATCGACACCCAGGTCACCAGCACCTCGGCCCGGTCGCAGGACCTCGCCGCCGTCATGGAGACGGCCGAGCGGGTCTACGAGCACTCGGACGGCCAGGTCGCGGACCCGGCCACGCGCGACGTGCTCGCCGAGGCGCTCGCGGACGCGCGCCAGGCGGTGGCCCAGCGCCTGACCGACGCCCCGCCGACGTCGGTGACGCAGGCCCGTACCCTGCTCGCGCAGGCCACCCACATGGAGAGCTCGCTCGACTGGGCGGCGGAGGACCTGCGGGTCGCCGTCGACATGGTCCAGCAGTCGCAGGGCGCCCAGCGCTCCCTGGACTCCCGCGACCCGGTCGGCAACCGCACCATCCTCACCGCGCGCGACGCCTCCTGACCGCGACCCGTCCTGACCGCACCGCGACCGCCGGCTGCCTGGAGCGCTCGGTCCGCCTCGAGAACGACCTCGGGACCGAATCGCGCCGAGAACGGCAACCGGCCGCATTACCGCGGCGCCCCGGCCGGGCAGGTATCCGCGTATGCATTGACCGGGGCCGGATGAAAATTCCCGCTCGGTCGATGGTCGGTAAACTTCTTGCGGCGCATTCCGGGTGACTTTTGATATGCCGCACCGAATGCGCGCGGCGCGCGATATTCGCCCGCTTCGAGTTCACCCCACGGCGGAGTAGGCCTCGACCAGGTCCACGAACTCCGCCCGCAGCCCGTACGGGTCCGCGCCCAGGGCGCCCGCGGCCCGCTGCCGGACGGTGTCGAGGTTCGCCTGGCCCCGGTACTCCGACCCCGTGGCGATCAGCCCGAGCTCCGCGACGGCGGAGGCGAAGGCGAAGTCCGCCGTCGGCGTCGTTGTGAGCGCGCCGGCGCCGACCGGGAACTCGACCTCGGTGCTCGCGCCGGCCGCCCCGCCGTCCGGCGACTTGTAGCGCACGTGCACGGTCATGAAGTCGTCGCCGTCCGGGCCCGCCGCGGCGCCGGCGGGGACCAGCTCGTAGAACGCCGTCACCGAGTGCCCCGCGCCGACGTCGCCGGCGTCCTTGGTGTCGTCGTCGAACTCCTCGTCCGCCAGCCGCCGGTTGTCGTACCCGATCAGCCGGTACGAGCGCACGGTGGCGGGGTTCAGCTCGACCTGCAGCTTCAGGTCCTGGGCCACCACGAACATCGTCGACCCGAACTCGTCCACCAGTACCTTGCGCGCCTCGGCCAGGGTGTCGATGTACGCGTAGTTGCCGTTCCCGTGGTCGGCGATGGCCTCCATCATGCTGTCCTTCAGGTTGTACATGCCGAAGCCCAGCACCGACACGTACACCCCGGACGCGCGCTCCGCCTCGACCAGCGTCGTGAGCTCCGCGGGCGACGACGGGCCCACGTTGAAGTCGCCGTCGGTCGCCAGGATGACCCGGTTGTTGCCCCCGCGCACGAAGTTCTTCTCGGCCAGCTCGTACGCCGTGGTCAGGCCGGCCGCGCCGCCCGTGGACCCGCCCGCACGGAGCGAGCGCAGGTGGTCCACCAGCACGCCGTGCTCCGAGCCCGGCACGGAGTCGGCGACCACGCGGTTGTCGCCCGCGTACGTCACGATCGACACCCGGTCGTCCTCGTCGAGCTGCTCC
The DNA here is from genome assembly GCF_042802395.1 of Promicromonospora sp. NPDC057488. Classification (NCBI taxonomy): domain Bacteria; kingdom Bacillati; phylum Actinomycetota; class Actinomycetes; order Micrococcales; family Promicromonosporaceae; genus Promicromonospora; species Promicromonospora sp. NPDC057488. The sequence goes on along the minus strand of NZ_JBHVEG010000080.1, from coordinate 21,852 downwards.
ACCAGCAGCGCGAACGACTCCGCGAGCAGCGGCAGCTTGTTCGGCTCGTCCATCGAGCCGGACACGTCCAGCAGGAACACGATGTTGTTGCCCTCCGACGCAGGCAGGGCCTCCGTCGCCTGCACGCCGACCATCGCGAGCTGGTGCTCCGGGTTCCACGGCGCGGTCGCGACCTGCGTCGACACCGAGAACGGGTGCTCGGCCCCGGCGGCAGGCGCGTCGTAGTCGTAGTCGAAGTAGTTGACCAGCTCCTCGATGCGCACGCCCTGCGGCGCCACGCCCTGGTTCACCTGGCGGCGCAGGTTCGAGTACGACGCCGTGTCGACGTCGGCCGAGAACGTGGACAGCGGGCTCGTGGCGACGTCCAGGAACGGCGACTCGGCCGAGTCGTCGTACTCCTCGCCGTCCGGGGTCGCGGGGTCGGTCGGATCCTCGCCCGGACCGGGCGGCACGAGCCGCTCGTCGCTCTGGGCCTGGCCCTCCAGCGACTCGGGGGCCGCCAGGTCGGGGGCCGACAGGTGCGCCGGCACCGCGGTCCCCGACTCGTCGCCCCTGGCGGTGCAGCCCGCGAGCGCAAGCACCACGGTCAGTGCGGCGGCCAGGGGAACGATCAGGGGGAGCGCGGGGGACGTGCGGCGGGTAACGAGGTTCATGGCCTCTCCTCGGGTTCGGCTCGTCGCGCGGAGTCGGTCCGGCGATCTGTCCTCATCTGTCCACATGTGCCGACGCGCGTCGTGCTTGCCGCCGTGAGGTCACGGTCGGGTTGCAACCCTGATGCAACGCCCCGCTGCCTAACCTCGCCGCACTCGGGTGCACCGGTGCGCCCGGGGCGTGGCTCCGCCGTCGGGCATCCCGGGGGTGGGCGCGAGATCCTGCGAGGAGGCAGACCATGACCGTGTACGCAGCCCCAGGTACCGAAGGTGCCATCGCGAGCTTCCGGCCCCGGTACGACCACTGGATCGGGGGCGAGTACGTACCCCCGGCCAACGGGCAGTACTTCGAGAACCCCAGCCCCGTGACCGGGCGGACGTTCACCGAGGTCGCGCGCGGCGACGCCGACGACATCGACCGGGCCCTCGACGCCGCGCACGGCGCCGCGCCGGCCTGGGGGCGCACCTCGGTCACCGAGCGCGCGATCATCCTGAACAAGATCGCCGACCGCATGGAGGAGCACCTCGAGGAGCTCGCGGTCGCGGAGACCTGGGAGAACGGCAAGCCGGTTCGGGAGACCCTGAACGCGGACATGCCGCTGGCCATCGACCACTTCCGCTACTTCGCGGGCGCGATCCGGGCCCAGGAGGGGTCGATCAGCGAGATCGACGGCGACACGATCGCGTACCACTTCCACGAGCCGCTGGGCGTGGTGGGGCAGATCATCCCCTGGAACTTCCCGATCCTGATGGCCGTGTGGAAGCTGGCCCCGGCGCTCGCGGCGGGCAACGCCGTGGTGCTCAAGCCGGCGGAGCAGACGCCGACGTCGATCCTGTTCCTGATGGAGCTCATCGCTGACCTGCTGCCGCCGGGCGTGGTGAACGTGGTCAACGGGTTCGGCGCGGAGGCGGGCAAGCCGCTGGCGAGCTCGTCGCGGATCCGCAAGATCGCGTTCACGGGCGAGACCACGACGGGTCGCCTGATCATGCAGTACGCGTCGCAGAACATCATCCCGGTGACGCTGGAGCTGGGCGGCAAGTCGCCGAACATCTTCTTCAGCGACGTCGCCTCCGCACGGGACGACTTCTACGACAAGGCCCTGGAGGGCTTCACGATGTTCGCCCTCAACCAGGGCGAGGTGTGCACGTGCCCGTCGCGCGCGCTCATCCAGAGCGACATCTACCGCGACTTCCTGGCCGACGCCGTGGCGCGCACCGAGGCGGTCAAGCAGGGCAACCCGCTGGACACCGAGACGATGATCGGCGCGCAGGCCAGCAACGACCAGCTCGAGAAGATCCTCAGCTACTTCGACATCGGCAAGGCCGAGGGCGCCAAGGTGCTCACGGGCGGGCACCGGGCGGAGCTGGAGGGTGACCTCGCGGGCGGCTACTACGTGACGCCCACGATCTTCGAGGGCAAGAACGAGATGCGGATCTTCCAGGAGGAGATCTTCGGGCCGGTCGTGGCCGTGACGGAGTTCGCGGACTTCGACGACGCCATCAAGATCGCCAACGACACCCTGTACGGGCTGGGCGCGGGCGTGTGGAGCCGGTCGGGGGCCGACGCCTACCGGGCGGGGCGCGCGATCGAGGCGGGCCGGGTGTGGACGAACAACTACCACGCGTACCCGGCCGCGGCGGCGTTCGGCGGCTACAAGGGCTCGGGCGTGGGCCGCGAGAACCACAAGATGATGCTCGACCACTACCAGCAGACCAAGAACCTGCTGGTCAGCTACTCGCCGAACAAGCTGGGTTTCTTCTAGGCCGGCGGCGTACGCCGAGCGGGAGGCCGGGGGCCGGTGCGTCCCTCGCCTCCCGCCCGGCGGTCCGGTCCAGCTCCGAGCTCAGGGAGGTTCCATGTCCGACGACGATCGCCAGGGCCAGGCGGCCGGCTCGCCGCCCGCACGGGTCGCCGTGACCGACGACGCCGCCGCGCTGCTGGTGCGGCTGCGGGACAAGCACGGCGAGCTGATGTTCCACCAGTCCGGCGGCTGCTGCGACGGCTCGTCGCCCATGTGCTACCCGGACGGCGACTTCATCACCGGAGACGCCGACGTGCACCTCGGCGACCTCGCGGTCGACTCGTTCACGGTGCCGGTCTGGATGAGCCGCAACCAGTTCGAGTACTGGAAGCACACCCACCTGACGATCGACGTGGTGCCGGGCCGCGGTGCCGGCTTCAGCGTCGAGGCGCCCGAGGGCGTGCGGTTCCTCATCCGGTCGCGGCTGTTCACCGACGACGAGTGGGAGCTGCTGCGGGACTGACCCAGGGCGCCCGGGGCTCACTGCTGGTCCAGCCTGGCGACGTCGTCGGCCGTCGCGAGGAAGAACGCGGCGAGCGTGAGGCCGTACCCGGCCGCGGTGTCCCGCAGGGCCACGAACCAGGCGTGGTCGGTGATCGATGCCGTGGCGGCGCCAGGCCGTTCCAGCATCACGAACACCGACGCGCCCGGCTCGCCCCGCAGGATGTCGTGCCACACCCGGCCCAGGTCGTTCACCGCGAGCACCTCGGGCTCCTCCGGCACCAGGTCCACGGGGACGATCGCCGGCAGTGGGTAGCGCTCGCCGTCCAGCAGCACGAACCAGAGGGTGCGGCGGCGAGGCCGGATGTCGCCGTGCACGAACCGGGCGAAGGCGAGGAGCGCCTCGTCGTCCGCCAGGGGGTGGTCGGGGCTGAACTCGCTCAGTGCTGTCATGGGGACCAGTGTTGGCACGGGGTGCCGGTCGATACCGGTTATCCACAGATGAATCTTCTTGGCGGATCGGAACGAGGGCTTGAAGTTGACGCGGCGTCAACCTCTACGGTGAGGGGCATGCAATGGTCCATCCAGGAGATCGCGCGGCTGACCGGCGTCACGAGCCGGACGCTGCGGCACTACGACGCCGTCGGGCTGCTGCCCGCCGTCCGCACGACGGACAGCGGGCCGCGCCGCTACGACCGCACCGCGCTGGTGCGGCTGCAGCGGATCCTGCTGCTGCGTGATCTCGGGCTCGGCCTCGGCGCCATCGCCGAGGTGCTCGACACCCAGCGGGACGAGGCGCAGGCCCTGCGCACCCACCTCGTCTCGCTCCGGGAGGAGCAAGGCCGGCTGGCCCGGCAGATCGCGTCGGTCGAACGGACCGTCGCGGCGCTCGAGAAGGACCCCGACACCACGGAGGGACACATCATGGCCAAGGACATGCTCGACGGTTTCGACCACACCCAGTACGAGCAGGAGGTCACCGAACGCTGGGGGAGCGACGCCTACCGGCGGAGCGACACCTGGTGGCGCAGCCTCAGCGAGCAGGAGCAGCGGGAGTGGAAGGGCCGCGTCGAGGCGCTGAGCCAGGACTGGGCCGACGCCGCGGCGGCCGGGACCGACCCGGCCTCGGACGAGGCGCAGGCGCTCGCCGCACGGCACGCCGACTGGCTTGCCGGGGTGCCGGGCACGCCCGGCTCCGGGCAGCGGCTGCCCGACCGCGGCTACCTGCTGGGGCTGGCCGACATGTACGTCGCGGACGACCGGTTCGCCGCGAACTACGGCGGCACCGAGGGCGCCCGGTTCGTGCGGGACGCCCTGCGGATCTTCGCGGAGCGGGCCTACCCGGCCGGCGTGGGCCCTGAGGGCGCGAGCTGAGCCCGGTAGAGGTCGCGCAGGAGGCAGATCTCGCCGCCGTGCGCCATGGCCTCGCGGCTGAGGTGGGTGACCAGCGCGGCCATCGGGAAGTCGGCGTACCCGACCCCCTTGGGGCCGATGGGCTGCTGGAGCGACTCGTCGTCCAGTGCCGCGATGCCGGACTGCCAGGTCCGGTAGCCCTCCTCGAGCATGGCCAGACCGGCGTCGGCCGTGATCGGGGCCTCCGGCCAGTGCCGGGGGTCGAACATGTCGGCGTCGGGCGGCGCTGCCGTCGGGCCGAACAGGGCGCGGGCGCGTCGCCCGAAGACGTCCCGGCCCACGTGCACCATGCGCCACGCGATGGTCGTCACCGGCGGGACCTCCGGCTCGGGCACCTCCTGCTCGAGCCGGGGCTCCCCGTCCGGCCCGGGGCGCACGCTCCACGCCGGCGACGCGGGCTCCCACAGGTACTCGGCGTCGGTGAGGCCCTCCAGCCGGGGCCACAGGTGGTAGTCCCAGTAGAAGCTCAGCTGGTCCAGGAGGAGGTCGCGCCACACGGCAGGCGGCGGTCCGGGCGGTATGGTCGGCTCCGTCGTCGTCATGCTCGGACACTACGCTCGGTCTCTGACATCCGGTTTCAAAGGTAGCCTCTGCCCATGCGCGACACCCCCGCTGAAGCTCCCCCAAAACCGCCCGTGACCTGCTGGTTCGCGGGTCTGACGACGCTCGATGTGATCCACCGCAGCGCCGTCCGCCCGGGTCGGAACGAGAAGATCACGGCTGTCCGCCAGGACGTCTCCGCGGGTGGCCCCGCGGCCAACGCCGCGGTCATCGCCGCGACGCTCGGGGCGCGCGCGCTCCTGATCAGCGCCATGGGCACCGGACCCGTCGGCTCGGCTGCCCGGGGCGACCTGGAGCACCACGGGGTCGAGATCCACGACACCGCACAGGGGCGCGAGATCCCCATCGCCGTCTCGGCCGTGATGGTCGACGACGAGACCGGCGACCGGTCGGTCGTCTCGCCGGACGCCACGCTCACCAACGGCCTGGACGTCACGGCCGCCGAGCTCGACACCCTGCCGCGGCCCGACGTGGTGCTGCTCGACGGGCACCACCCCGACCTGGCGCGGAGCGTCCTCGCGTACGCACTGGCCCTCGAGCCCCGCCCTCTGATCGTGCTGGACGCCGGCCGCTGGCGCCCCGTCTTCGCCGACCTGCTCGGCTCCGCCGACGTCGCCGCCCGGTCGGCCGACTTCCGCGCGCCCGAGGACGCCGCCGAGGCGCGCGCCGTCGTCACCACCCACGGGTCCGAGCCGGTGACCTGGTGCGACAAGGACGGGCGGCACGGCACCACGTACGTGCCCAGAGTCGCCGTGCGCGACACCCTCGGCGCGGGCGACGCGTTCCACGGCGCCCTGTCCGTCGCGCTCGCCCAGGGCGCCGGGCTGGAGGCCGCCGTCCAGGAGGGTGTCCGGGTGGCGTCCATCCGGGTGCAGCACATCGGACCACGGTCCTGGCTGGAGTACGTGCCGTGCGCCTGACGACGGCCGAGCTCGTCGAGCGCGCCGCCGGGCTCGCCGCCGAGGCCCGCCGCGCGGGTGCCGCAGCCGTGCTCGGGATCACCGGGCCGCCCGGCGCCGGCAAGTCGACGCTCGCCGCCGCCCTCGCCGACGGCCTGCCGCCCGGCGCGGCCGTGGTCGTCGGGATGGACGGCTTCCACCTGTCCGGCCAGGTGTTGGAGGCGCACGGCAGCCGCGCCCGCAAGGGCGCGATCGACACGTTCGACGACGCCGGCTACGCCGCCCTGATCGACCGCATCGCCGGCCGCAGCCCCGGCAGCCCGCCCGTCTACGCGCCGGAGTTCCGGCGCGAGATCGAAGAACCCGTCGCGGCCGGCACCGCCGTCACCGACGAACCCCTGGTGATCACCGAGGGCAACTACCTGCTGGCGACCACCGGCGCCTGGCCCGCCGCCCGCTCGCGGATGGCGCAGGTCTGGTACATCGAGCTGCCCGACGCCGAGCGCCTGCGGCGCCTCGTCGCGCGCCACCACGCCTTCGGCAAGCCCCTGTCCGACGCCGAGGCGTGGGCGCACGGCAGCGACCAGCGCAACGCGGACCTCATCGCGACGACCCGGGACACGGCCGACCTCGTCGTGGAGTGGGTGTAGGGGCCTTCGCGCCTGTCATGGGGCCGGCTCAGCCGATCTCCAGGACCGCGACGCGCCACACCCCGCGCCGGGCCTCCAGCCGCACGGCCGCGGCGCGCACCCGCCCCTCGTCGTGCAGGATCACCGTGGCCTCGGCCGACGTGGCGCCCAGCCGGACCATCCGCACGCGCCGCACCGCGGCCGGGTGCGCCTTGGGCCGCGGCGGCCGCACCTGGCGGGCCTCGCGCATGAGCCGCCCCCGCTCCAGGAGCTGGTCGTAGACCTGCGGCGTCACCCAGCGCGCGAGCTGGGACGCCGGCCGCTCGCCGCGCAGCACCTCGACCGCCGCGCGGACCACGCGGCAGACCTGCGCGGTGGGGTCGGGCAGGTCCGGGTCGGGCTCCGGCGCCGGCCGGCCGGACAGCGCCTCGAGAGCCGCCGCCGCGTTCTGCAGCTCGGGGTACGGCGTGCCGCCGATCCGCATGCGCCGCAGCCGTCGGCCGATCCCCGGTCCGGTGACCGGCCCCGACGGCGGCACCGCGGTGCGTCGGGCCGGCAGGCGGGTCCGGGCGGCGTCCTGGGCCGGCGCGGCGGTCGGTGCGCGGGTCTGTGCCGGTGCCGGCACGACCGCAGGAGCGGCGGCCGCCGCCGCGGGCATGGACGGTGCGCCGGGCCGGCTCCGGGCTCCGCCGCCTGGCGAGGTGTCGAGCGTGGTCATACGAGGCCTCCTGGGGACAGGCTTGCTGAGGACTGGCTTGCTGGGGACGTGGGTGCGGTCGTGCACACTGGTGCCTCGCCGGGCGGCGGATCGCGGGAGCCGTGCCGTCAGGGCTGGTGCAGCACCATGCCCGGCCGGATCAGGTCCGGGTCCGCGCCCACCACCTCGCGGTTGGCCCCGTACCACCGAGCGACGGCGTCCACGGTCTCGGCGTCGGACGGCCCGCCGGCGCCGCGGGTTCCTTCGCCACCGCGGGCCAGCGCCTCCGCCGCGATCGACCACAGCGTGTCGCCCGCCTCCACCACCACGAGCGCCTCCGGTCTCGTATCGGTCCCCGAGCCCCGGTTGACCAGTGACGACCGCCCCGGCCCGTCGGCCTGCCGCGCGTTCGTCGGCTGCCAGCCGAGGTCGACCACCACGGCCGGCCCGGCGTCGGCGGCGCGGACCTCGCCCGTCTGGGGCAGGGCGAACGCCGCCGGGGTCGTGAGCGCGAGGCCGAGCCCCGCCCCGGCCGCCGCGCGGGCCAGGCGCCGCACCACCGCCGGCGCGTGCCGGGCCACCGCGCGCTCGGCCGCCGTCCAGCGTCTGCCCCGGCGGTCCGCGAGGACGCAGGCCAGCGCGAGGAGCGCGTGCCCGCCCGTCCAGCCCGCCACCGCCGTGCCGACGGCGACCGCCGCGAGCTCGACGATGTCCTCGACCGGGAAGTACGCCGCGCCGAGGCCCGCACCGACCTGCCACGTGCGCACACCGAGCAGGCCGGCCGCCCCCGCGAGCGCGAGACCGAGGCCGAGCAGCCCGAGGAGCCCGCCCCGCGCGCCCGCGGCCACGTGCTGCCCGGTGCCGGGCGCCCCGCCCGGCGTCGTTCCTGCCGTCGTTCCTGCTGCCCTGCCGGACGCACGAGGCGTGCGCCCGGCGGCAGCCGGCCTGTGGTCGCTGGCGTGCGTCGTCATGGTTCCCCCTGCGGTGGTCGAACTTCGACTGCGATGATCCGGTGCGCCGGGTTTGATATCAGTTGATGCCGTCCGGCGATCGTTATTCAACATCCATGCCGAGAGGGTGTCCACCGGAGAGCGGGATGCCTGTGGATAGCGCAAGGTGTCCTCATGACATCAGTGCAGCCGGCCGGCCCCACCCGCTGGGAGGCGCTCTTCGGTGACCTGGAGGCGCAGGCCCGCGCCCAGTCGGTGGCCGAGGCCGACGCGCTCGTCTCCGAGCTGACGCGCGCCGAGCACGCGACGATGACGCTCGCGGACCGGTTCCGCGCCGTCGTCGGCGGGGTGGTCGCGCTGGAGCTGCTCGACGGCGCCCCGTTGCGCGGCGTCGTGGTGGAGGCGGCGGACGAGTGGGTGCTGCTGCGCGGGGTGCGGCCCGAGCCGCTGAGCCAGCACCTGGTGCCGCTGGCCGCCGTGGCCGCGGCCCACGGCCTGGCCCGGCAGGCGGCGTCGGCCACGTCGCGGCGGGACGCCCTCGGGCTGGGGCCGGTGCTGCGGAGCCTGCAGCGGGACCGGGCCCGCGTCGTCGTGCGCACGCTCCGCGGGGCGTACGGCGGACGGGTCGCGCGAGTGGGCCGGGACCATCTGGACATCGATCTGCTCGACGACCGCGGAACCCGGCTGGTTCCGTTCATGGCGCTGCTGGTCGTGAGCGAGTCGCCCTAACCGATCGGTATAGCCCGTAAATGGAGAGCGGGACCGGTGTCACTCCGTTGGAGTGCGCCGGTCCCGTCGGTGTGCGACGCGGCCATTCAGCCGTCCGCTGCGGCAGAACCCTTGAGCCGCTCACGGCTCTTTGCGTACATACGCTCGATGTACGACTCGAGCTCCGCTGCCTCGACGCGCCAGACCTTCTTGGGTCCCACCTGGATGGCGGGAAGGTCGCCGGTACGAACCAGTGCGTAGCCCTGGGCCATCGAGATGTTCAGTGTCTCGACCACATCAGCCAGAGAGAGAAAGCGCTTTTCCATGGGAACAGTGTGGCACGAGACACCGACATGAGGGGGTTATCCACAAGAAGTGTTTATCTGATGCCGGATCGGCGGCGTTCGATCACTATGGTTCCGGCGCTCTGCCCAGGCTGTGCACCATTCTGTGCGGGTTCGCGGTTCAACTTGTACTCGACGTCCCACGCAAAGTCCACCAAAGTACGCGGAAGGACCGAGATGACGTATGCCCCGGCCGCCCCGGCGCCCGCAGTCCAGGGCCAGGGTCTCCCCGAGCCGGCCGCCGGCCGGCTCCGCCGCCCCGGCTGGCGCGACCCGCGGCTCGTGACCGGTCTCGTCATCGTCGCGCTGTCCGTCGCCCTCGGTTCCTGGGTGGTCTCGGCCGCGAGCCGCACGGTACCGGTCTTCGTGGCCGACGGCGCCCTCACGCCCGGAGAGCCCCTCACCGCCGGCTCGCTGCGCACCGCCGACGTCCGGCTCGGTGCCGGGACGGGCCGCTACCTGCCCGCCGACGAGCCGCTGCCCGCGGGCCTGGTGGTGCTCCGGGTGGTCGACGACGGCGAGCTGGTGCCGCTGACCGCCCTCGGAGCGGACGCCGACGTGCGCTCCGTCGCCGTTCCTGTCGCCTCCGGGCTGTCGGACCGGATCCGGGCCGGTGCCGTCGTGGACCTGTGGTTCGTGCCCGACCTGCCGGTCACGCGGGAGGCGGGCGCGGACCGGCCGGAACCGCGCACGCTCGCGAAGGACGTGGTGGTCGAGCAGGTGGATGCGGAGGACGGCGCCATCGTCGTGGACGGCACCGTCACGCTGCACGTGCTGGTCGCGGGCGACGCGCTCCCGACGGTGCTGGCCGCGCTGTCGGACGCGGGCACCGTGACCGTCGTACCCGTGGCGGGCGGCGTCCGATGAGCGAGGAGCGGACCGCCACCGTGCTCGTCGCGGTCCAGGCGCCCGAGGAGGAGGCCGCGGCGGTGACCGCGCTCGGCGCGCAGCCGCAGGTGACCGTGGCCCGGCGCTGCGCGGAGCTCACCGAGCTCCTGGCGGCGGCCGAGGCGGGCGCCGGTACCGTCGCCGTCGTCTCGGGGGACCTGCCGGGCCTGGACCGCGACGCCGTGGCGCGGCTGCGCGGCGCGGGCCTGCGCGTCGTCGTGGTCCAGCACGCGGCCCTGTCCGCCGCGCGGCTCGCGTGGCTGGGCGCCGACGTCGTCGTGGTGGGCGGGGACGTCGAGAACCTGGTCGCCGCGGTACGGGGCGACGGCCCGGACCCGGACGCCGCCGTGGCGGCCGCCCCGGCCGGTCGCGGGACCGACGGGCCGGGCGCGATCGTCGCCGTCTGGGGTCCGGCGGGCTCGCCCGGCCGCACCACCACCGCCATCGAGCTCGCGGCCGCCCTCGCGGGGGTGGGCGCCGCCGCACCCCGGCGCACCGGCCTGCTGCGCAGGTCGCGCCCCGTGCCCCCGCCGCTCGGTTCGAGCACGGTCCTCCTGGCCGACGCCGACACGTACGCGTCGTCGGTGACCTCCCGCCTGGGGCTGCTCGACGACGCACCCGGCCTGGCCGCCGCCGCGCGCGCCGCGGGTCAGGGCAACCTCGACGTCGTGACGCTCGCCGGGCACAGCCCGGTGGTGCTGCCGGGCGTGCGCGTGCTGACCGGCATCACTCGCGCATCGCGCTGGCCGGAGCTGCCCGCCAGCTCGCTCGACCTGGTGTTCCAGCGCTGCCGCGAGCTCGCGGCCTGGACCGTGGTCGACTGCGGGCCGGTGCTCGAGGCCGACGAGCTCCTCATGTACGACACCCGCGCGCCCCAGCGCAACGGCGCGACCCTGAGCGCCCTGCAGGCCGCGGACGTCGTCGTGGTGGTCGGCGCGGCCGATCCCGTGGGGCTGCAGCGGCTGGTGCGCGGCCTGGAGGACCTGCGGGACGCCTCGGTGCCCGTCCCCGCGGCGCGCGTGGTCGTGGTGAACCGGGTGCGGGCGGCCGCCGTCGGGCGCCGGGCCGAGGCCCAGGTGCGCGACGCGCTGGCGCGCTACGGGGGAGTGGGCGACGCGCACGTCGTGCCGGACGACCCGGCCGGGCTCGACGCGGCGCTGCTGGCGGGGCGCGTGCTGGCCGAGTGCGCGCCGGCCTCGCCCGCGCGGGCCGCGTTCGAGGGCCTCGCGGACCGGGTGCGGGAACTGGCGCCGGCGCCGGTCTGAGGGCGCGGACGGGCCGCGCTGGGCACTTCCTGGGTAACAATCCGCCCGTCCGGCGCGGCTCGGCGACGGAAAACCGCCATCCAACGCTAGGTTGTGCCCGTGGCCGCCGTGACGAAGGACAACTACGCCGACGACCTGCGTCTGGCGCACGTGATCGCCGACCAGGTCGATTCCATCACCATGTCCCGCTTCCGGGCGCTGGACCTGAAGGTGGAGACCAAGCCGGACCTGACGCCGGTCTCCGACGCCGACCGGGCGGCCGAGGACTTCATCCGCGGCCAGCTCGCCCGCGCGCGGACCCGCGACGCGATCGTCGGCGAGGAGTACGGCTCCGCCGGCAGCGGCGCCCGCCGCTGGATCGTCGACCCGATCGACGGCACCAAGAACTTCGTGCGCGGCGTGCCCGTCTGGGCCACGCTCATCGCGCTGGCCGACGGCGACGAGGTGGTCGTGGGCCTGGTCAGCGCCCCCGCCCTGGGCCGCCGGTGGTGGGCGGCGAAGGGCTCGGGCGCGTGGACCGGCAAGTCGCTGGCCGCCGCGAACCGCATGTCGGTGTCCGGGATCTCCCGCGTCGCCGACGCGTCGTTCGCCTACTCGTCCCTCGGCGGCTGGGAGGAGCGCGGCAAGCTCGACGGGTTCCTCGACCTCACCCGGGCGTGCGCGCGCACCCGCGGCTACGGCGACTTCTGGTCGTACATGCTCGTGGCCGACGGCGCCGTCGACATCGCCGCGGAGCCCGAGCTCGAGGTCTACGACATGGCCGCGCTCGTGCCGATCGTCACCGAGGCGGGCGGCACGTTCACCTCGCTGGACGGCAAGCCGGGCCCGTGGGGCGGCAACGCCGTCGCCACGAACGGCAGACTGCACAAGGAAGCGCTCGACTTCCTGTCCTGACGACGGTCCGGCCCGGGGCGGGAACCCAGGCCGGAGACCGGGTCAGGCCCGGGGCACGTCCTTGATCTCGCTCCAGTCGTACCAGAGCAGGTCACGGTCGGTGACGCGCTGCAGCGCCTCGTCGAGGGCGGTGTCGGACTCCTCGCCGACCTCCGCCGTCGTCTCGGCGTCGCTCTCCTCGTCCGCGGCGGCGAGCACGTCCGCGATGTCGGCGGCGGCTTCGGCCTCGTCGACGTGCACGCAGACGATCGCCACCTGCTCGACGGTGTCGGTCACCTGCACCTCGGAGGCCACCGGCTCGTCGTCGTCCTCGTCACCGGGGACGACGGGGCCCACTGCGGCGTCCGGGACCTCCACGGTGATGATCACGCGCTGGTGCGGCGCGTCGGGGCGGCCCGCGACGAGCGCCAGGGAGTCGTCGGCCGCGTTGAGGGCCGCGACGTACTCGAGGCCCTCGGCGTCCTCGTCGGGCAGGGCGGCCTCCAGCTCCTTCGTCACGGCGTGCGCGCGGCGCGGGGCTACCGTCCAGCGGGCGGCGTCGGAGGAGTGGGAGACGGCGTCGAGCTCGTCGAGCGTGGCGGGCACGTAGATGCGCATGTGCTCAGTCTGCCGTGTGTCGGCCCGTGACGAGTGGAGTGGCGGTGTCACCCAGTCCCCGTACTCTCGTGTCCGGCGTCGGGGCGGGACGCCACGGGTAGTGGTAGCAGCCGAGGGCAGGAGACGAGATGGGTGCCAAGACCGCGATGCTGGTGTACGCGGACGGGGACGTGGCCGCGGGTCTGACGGGAGCGGCCGACTTCGCCGACGAGGCGAGCGCGGCGGAGCTGCTCGGCCTGCTGTGGCCACCGGCCCGCATCCGCCCGGACGGCGAGGAGCCCTGGGACCTCGGTGACGCCGTGTTCCCGCCCGAGGGCCGCGCGTGCGCGCTGTCGACGCCCGAGGTGGACGTCCTGTGCGACCAGGCGCTCATGCTCGACCGGCCCTCCCAGCTCCCGGCCCACCTGGTCGACGCGAGCATGGGCCGCACGCTGTACCTGCACGCGATGCACAGCGCGGTCGACTGGTTCGCCTTCGCGGTGTGGCGCGACGGCAGGCTCGTGCGGTCGCTGAGCCTCTCGCCGGACGACGGTGTGCTGGAGGACACGGGGGAGCGCCTCGCGTTCGAGGAGCCGTTCTGGGCGGGCCGGCACCCGGCGTCGCTCGAGGGCTACCCGCTGCCCTTCCACCCCCTGGACCTGGGCGACCATGCCCTGCGCGAGTTCTTCGGCTTCAGCGGCGAGGGGGCCGACGACGGCGGCCCGTCCGCCGGCCGGCTGGACCCGTGGGCCGTGGAGCTGTTCGGCTTCCAGGTGGTGTAGCCGCGCCCAGCGCTCGACAGATCACCAAATCGCTCGTACATTTGTTCGAGAGCGAGGAGGTTGTCATGCCCGAACCCACTACTCCCAGTCCCGCCGGAGTGGTCCCCATGCTGTCCTACCAGGACGGCGTCTCCGCCATGGACTGGCTCATCGAGGTGTTCGGCTTCACCGAGGCCGAACGCTGGCTGGACGACGACGGACATCTCTCCCACGGTGAGCTCGACGCCGGCGGCGGGCGCGTGATGCTCTCCGAGCTCGCGTCCTACGAGGGGCCGGCCGCACACCGCAAGCACTGCCGCGCGGCCGACGCGTGGCTGTCGACGCCCTGGGTGATCGACGGCGTGCTGGTCCACGTGGCCGACGTCGAGGCGCACTTCGCCAAGGCCCAGGCCGCCGGCGCGGGCGTGCTCTCGAAGATCGAGGAGGCGCCCTATGGCCGCTCCTACCGCGCGGAGGACCTGGAGGGCCATCGCTGGATGTTCCTGCAGCCGTGAGCCGGCCCGCCCCGGAACGGGCCTACTCGGCGCCGCGGGCCAGCCGGTCCACGCGGCGCAGCGCGGTGGGGAACCGGGCGTCGCCGGCCATCTCGCGGACCAGGTCGGCCGCGGCCTCCAGCGCCATGCCCGACGCCGTGACGTACAGGGGCCGGGCGGACTGTCCGCGCAGCACCTCGGCGGCGTGGGAGGCCGCCCGGAACCGGGTCTTGGCGACGCCGAGCACCACCGGGGCGAGCCCGGCGTCGGCCACGTGGGCGCCCAGGCCCGGGCTGCCGGTGGGGTCGAGGTCCACGTACCCGTCCACGATCAGCAGGTCCAGCGGTGCCACGCCGCCCAGCACCTCCCGCAGGGGCGGCAGCTCGCGCTCGTAGAACCGGCCGGGCTGGTACTCCGCCACCTGCTCCACGCGCACGGTGCGCTCCTCGACGAGCGTCGCGAACCCCGCGTCCTCGGCGACGACCAGCGCGGCGCGCGCCCCGCCGTCGTCCAGGTACTGCACGTCCACCGCGCCGTAGCGCGGGGTGGCACCGGTCATGCTCAGGCGTCCGAGCCGGTGCGGGACGACAGCAGGCGGCGGAACGAGGCGAGCCGGGCCGCGCGGGCCGGTCGCTCGTCCTCGGGGGAGGCCTCGATCCAGTCGTCGAGCGCGCAGTCCGGGGCGTCGGCGAGGTGCGTGCAGCCGCGCGGGCACTCCTGCGCCACCTCGTCCAGGTCCTCGAACGCGTGCAGCAGGTGCGCCACCTCGACGTGCGCCAGCCCGAACGAGCGCACGCCCGGGGTGTCGATCACCCAGCCGTCGAACCCCGCGCCGTCGGTCGCGGGCGCGCCGTCGACGTCGGACGCGGCGTCCGTCTCCCCGGGATCCCCGACGGGCAGCCGCAGTGCCACCGCCGACGTCGAGGTGTGCCGGCCGCGCCCGGTCACGTCGTTGACGACGCCCGTGGCCCGCTTGGCGTCGGGCACCAGCGCGTTGATCAGGGTCGACTTGCCGACCCCGGAGTGCCCCACCAGCACCGACACCAGGCCGCGGAGCCGGCCGCGCACCTCCTCGACGGAGTCCGGCGCCAGCGTGATCCCGGCGCCGTCGCCCGAGGGCGTCCGGCGCGTCACCACGACCTCGACGCCGAGCGGCTCGTAGAGCGCGCGCAGCTCGTCGGGGGAGGCGAGGTCGGCTTTCGTCAGGCACAGCAGCACCGACATCCCGGCGTCGTACGCGGCGACGACGCAGCGGTCGATCATGCCGGTGCGCGGCTCGGGCTGGGCCAGCGCCGTGACGATGACGAGCTGGTCCGCGTTGGCGACGACGATCCGCTCGTACGGGTCGGTGTCGTCCGCGGTACGGCGCAGCGTCGAGGTGCGCTCCTGGATCCGCACGATGCGTGCGAGCGAGCCCTCCTCGCCGGAGGTGTCGCCCACGACGTCCACCCGGTCGCCGACGACGACGCGCGTGCGGGTGAGCTCGCGCGCCTTCATCGCGGTCACGATGGTCTCGTCCGCGAGCTCGGTCGCCGCGCCGCCCACCAGGAGCGTGTACCGCCCCCGGTCGACGCCGGTGACCAGGCCGGTCACGGCGTCCGAGTGCTCGGGTCGTTGCTTGGTCCGGGGCCGGGAGCCGCGCTTGGACGGGCGGGAGCGGAAGTCCGACTCGTCGAGGTCGCGGCGGCCCATCAGGCGGCCGTGCCCAGCATGCCCAGCCACATGCCCGTGAAGTCGGGCAGGGTCTTGGCCGTGGTGGCGACGTCCTCGATCAGCACGCCGGGGACCCGCAGGCCGAGCAGCGCGGCCGACGTCGCCATGCGGTGGTCGCCGTAGGTGCGCACGACCTCGCCGTGGAGCGGTCGCGGCGTGATGACCAGGCCGTCCCGGGTCTCCTCCGCCTGCCCGCCTAGGCGGGTGATCTCGCGCGCGAGCGCGGCCAGCCGGTCGGTCTCGTGGCCCCGCAGGTGCGCGATCCCGCGCAGCCGGGAGGGCGAGTCCGCCAGCGCGGCCAGGGCCGCGAACGTGGGCGCGAGCTCGCCGCCCGCGTGCAGGTCGACGTCGATCCCGTGGATCTCGCCCGTGCCGGTGACGCTCAGCACGCCGTCGGCCAGGGTGAACGTGCCGCCCATGCGCTCCAGCAGCTCGGGCACCATGGCGCCGGGCTGCGTGGTCAGGGTGGGCCAGCCGGGCACGCGGACCGTGCCGCCCGCGACCAGTGCGGACGCGAGGAACGGCGCCGCGTTGGACAGGTCGGGCTCGACGCGCACGTCGCGGCCCGTGATGGGGCCGGGGCGCACGGCCCAGATGCCGTCCCGCGAGTCGTCGACCACGACGCCGACGTCGCGCAGCGTGGCGACCGTCATCTCGATGTGGGGCAGGCTCGGCAGCGTGGCGCCGATGTGCCGCAGGGTGAGGCCGCGCTCGAAGCGCGTGGCGGCCAGCAGCAGCCCGGAGACGAACTGCGACGACTCCGAGGCGTCGACGTCGACCGAGCCGCCCGGGACGCCGCCGCGGCCCTCGACCGTGAAGGGGAGGTAGCTCGGCAGCTCGGCGGAGTCGCTCGAACCCTCGGGGTCGTGCACCGTGATGCCGAGCGCGCGCAGCGCCGCGAGCACCGGCAGCATGGGCCGCAGCCGGGCCGCGGCGTCGCCGTCGAACCGGACCGGGCCGTCGGCGAGGGCCGCGACGGGCGGCAGGAACCGCATGACCGTGCCGGCCAGGCCGGTATCGATCTCGGTGCCGCCGGTCACCGGGCCGGGCGTCACGTGCAGGGTGCTGGGGTGGTCGCCCTCCTCGATGCCCGCGCCGAGCGCGCGCAGGGCGCCGATCATCAGGTCGGCGTCGCGGCTGCGGAGCGCGCCGCGCAGGGTGCCGGGGGCGTCCGCGAGGGCGGCGAGCACCAGCAGCCGGTTGGTGAGGGACTTGCTGCCGGGTACCTCGACCGTCGCGTCCAGCGGTGCGCCGGCGAGCGGCGCCTCCCAGGTCGGTGCGGGCGCGGTGGTCGAAGAAGTCATGTGGCGAGATTATCGCGGAGCGGCCGCGCGCGGCGGCCCGTACCAGCCACGGTCACCCGCACTCCCGGACTCCCGCTCGCCCCGGCGGGTGAGCGGACGAGCGGACGACCAGCCGGGCTCAGGCCTCGGCCGCCGCGGCCTTCGCGTCCGCGCGCGCCGCGCGTGCCTGCTGGACCCGCCACGACAGCCCCGGCCTGCCCTCGAGGTCCGCGCCCGCGATGAGGGCGGCGCCGACGGAGGCGAGGTTGTGCAGGAACCGGTCGGCGCGGGCCGGACGCTCCTCCTTGGGCGCGGTGAACGGCTGGTTCACCAGGGCGAGCGGCAGCGTCAGCAGCGCGAGGGCGAGGGCGGACGCGCGCGGCGCCTTGCCCAGCGCGAGCAGCGTGCCCGCCGTGGCGGTCGCGACGCCGTGCGCGCGCACGAGCGTCGTGACCTGCTTCTCGCTGAGCGGCTCTGCCCCCAGCGCCTTGGTCGCCAGCGCGGATCCCGACCGGGCGGCGGCCACGTGCTCGCTCGGCTTCCGGGCGGCCCGCACGCCGTCGTAGATGAACGAGGAGGCCAGCAGCGGTCGCGCGATGTGTCGAAGCAGCATGCGACCACCTTGGCAGATGCCGGCGCCGGATGCAGCAGGATCGCGGCACGGCGGCGCCGGGCGGCCGGGGCCGCACCGGGAATTCGGAGCCGTGGCCGCTGGTTGAACCCGACGTGGAGCAATGCCTCGAGAAGGATGCGGTGAACAACACGGTGATGGGCATGGTGACGAGCACGACAACGAACCCCGCGACCAGCGGCGCGTCCGACGCGACGGCGGTTCCGATGACTGCAGGTCAGAGCGCCCCCCTGATGTTCGGCGCGGTCCCGGCGCACCTGCTGGACCCCGGCGCCGACTCGGCGAAGAGTCCGGCGGACGCGCTGTCCGGCGGCACTCCGGCCGCGTTCGGCGCGGTCCTGGCGAACACCGGCTGGCCGACGCGGCTAGGCTCAAGGGCGATGAGTGAGACTTCCCGTGAGCAGAACCAGGGTGCAGGCGGCGATGCCGGCCGCGCCGACGCCGAGGTGCGCCCCGGTGAGATCGCGGCCGTCGAGGCCGCCACGGAGCCCGCCGGCGAGACCGAGGGCACCGAGCGGTCCCCCCAGGAGGAGGACGCGACGGCCCGCGCCGCGCGCTTCGAGCGGGACGCGCTGCAGTACCTGGACCAGCTCTACTCCGCGGCGCTGCGCATGACGCGCAACCCCGCCGACGCCGAGGACCTGGTGCAGGAGACGTTCGCCAAGGCGTTCGCGGCGTTCCACCAGTACCGGCCGGGCACCAACCTGAAGGCCTGGCTGTACCGGATCCTCACGAACACGTTCATCAACAGCTATCGCAAGAAGCAGCGCGAGCCGCAGCAGTCCCAGGCGGAGGACGTCGAGGACTGGCAGATCGCGCGCGCGGCGTCGCACACGTCGCGCGGCCTGCGCTCGGCCGAGGCCGAGGCGCTCGACCGGCTGCCGGACAGCGATGTGAAGCGGGCGCTCGCCGAGCTCCCGGAGGACCGTCGGATGGTCGTCTACTACGCCGACGTCGAAGGCTTCCCCTACAAGGAGATCGCGGAGATCATGGGGACTCCGATCGGGACGGTCATGTCCCGGCTCCACCGCGGACGCCGGCAGCTGCGTGAGCTCCTCGCCGACTACGCCGCTCAGCGAGGTCTCGTCAGCCAGGCGCCCGGAGGTGCGCAGTGAACAACATCGAACCCGTCCCGCACGACACGGCGGGGGAGTCCGAGTGCGAGCACGCACTGACGCACCTGTACGAGTACCTGGACTCCGAGATGACGCCGGACGACGAGCAGCGCATGCGCGCGCACGTCGCC
This sequence comes from Promicromonospora sp. NPDC057488, assembly GCF_042802395.1. Taxonomy (NCBI): domain Bacteria; kingdom Bacillati; phylum Actinomycetota; class Actinomycetes; order Micrococcales; family Promicromonosporaceae; genus Promicromonospora; species Promicromonospora sp. NPDC057488. The sequence continues at coordinate 3,007 of NZ_JBHVEG010000080.1, read as the reverse complement.
CACTGCTCGCCGTGCCTGGCCGAGCTGAGCGTCGAGGACCTCGTGAAGCAGCTCGTGAAGCGGTCGTGCAGCGAGCGCGCGCCGGACACGCTGCGAGTGCGGATCCATGAGCAGCTCACGGTGATGACGGTCGTCGAGACCGCCTGACCCCGGGCATGACGAAGGGCCGGAACCCCAGGGGGTTCCGGCCCTTTCGCATGCTCAGGCTGTTCGCCTCGACAACGGCTCAGGCGTTGGGACGCTTGCCGTGGTTGGCGGCCGAGCCCTTGCGGCTACGGCGCTTGCGACCGCGCTTGCTCATGGGTGTCTCCTGACAGGTGACGGACTGAATGGCTCAATGGTCCCACAGATCGGGAGGTTGTCAGGCCGCAAGGGGTTGCCCCGTCGAGTAACGCGATATATCGTGTCTCGGGTCAACGCGATATATCGCGTCCAGCGAGACCGAGCACCGGAGGCACCCATGAGCACGGACAGCTGGACCGTCACCGGTCCGCAGACCATCGAGCTGCGCGGCGTGAGCACCGTGGACGCCCACGTCATCGACGGCCGGCTCGACGTCGTCGCGCACGACGAGCCCGTCGTCCGCGTCGAGGTGCACTCCGTCGAGGGGCGCTCCCTGGAGGTCCGGCTGGAGGAGGGCCGCCTCGTCATCGAGCACGAGAGCGGCCTGTCCGGCTGGGGCTCTTTCATGAAGCGGTTCGTCGACTTCGGCGGCAAGGCACGCGCCGACATCCACGTCGCGGTGCCCGCCGACACCGCCGTCCGGCTGGGCACGGTGCGTGGCGAGTGCCTCCTGGCCGGCACGACGGCGGGTGCGTCCGCGTCCACGGTGTCGGGGTCCCTGCTGGTCTCGCGGACGGCCGGCGACCTCAAGCTGAACACCGTCTCCGGCGAGGTGACGGTGCGCGACCACGTGGGCGACATCACGAGCAATACCGTGTCTGCCGACGTGGTGATGAGCGGGTCCGCGGACTCGGTAACGTCCACCTCGGTCTCCGGCGACGTGACGATCGACCTGGCCACCCAGCCGCGGTCGGTCAAGGTCAACTCGGTGTCCGGCAACATGCTGCTGCGCGTGCCGGACGACGGTGCCGTGGCGGTGTCGGCGCAGAGCGTCAGCGGGCGGGTCACGGTGGCCGGCGCGCAGTTCAGCGGCGGGGGCGGCGCCACGTTCTCCTCCGGGGAGCCCGAGGCGCGGCCCGGCCGGCCGTGGACCACCCGCCTGCGGGCCACCAGCGTCTCCGGCGAGGTCACGGTCGTGGGCGGACCGCAGGACGCGCCCGTCGACGTCCAGGACGCCCCCGTCGACGCTCCCGCGGACCACTCGCCCGTGGAGCTGTGATGCCACCTGTCTTCGCCCACGGCGAGCTGCGCCTGTACCTCCTGGTGCTGCTCCTGGACGGGCCACGACACGGGTACGAGCTCATCACCGAGCTCACCCAGCGCTTCGGCGGCACCTACCGCCCCAGCGCCGGGACCATCTACCCTCGCCTGACCAGGCTGGAGGAGGAGGGGCTGGTACGCCGCTCCGCGCCGGGACCGGCCGGTGCCGGCCGCAAGGGCACGTACGAGCTCACCCCCGCCGGCCGGGCCGAGATCGACTCCCGGCTCGACGACGTCAAGCGCCTGGAGCAGAACGTCGCCGAGACCGTCCGCACCCTCGCGGACGGCGTCCGGGCCGACATCCGCGACACGATGCGCGGCCTGCGGGCCGAGCTCGCGGCCGCGGCGCAGGAAGTCCGCTCCCGGCCGCGACCGGGTCCGGGCACGGCACCGGACCCACGGCGCACCCAGTCCAACTCGCTGCGGCACGACGCGGAAGCGGCGCTGCAGCGGTTCCGCAACGACGTGCTGGCCGACCTGCGGGAGGCTGACGTCGCCGGTACGGTGTCCGCGCTGACCGTCGAGACGCTGCGCACCGTCCTCGACTCGGCGCGGTCCGCGATCCGTGGGACCCTGCCGAGCAGCACGAGCACCGCCCCGCACCGCACGAACTCGCAGTGACAGCAGTCCCCATGAACCTCCCGATGAACCCTCCCCATGAACGGAGCACAGCGATGACCACCGAGTCCTGGAGCGTGGCCGCCCCGCAGACCATCGAGGTCGGCGGCGCCACGACTCTGACCGTCCGACTGACGAACGGCCGCGCCGAGATCGTGGCCGACCCGAACCGCACGTCCGGCGCCGTCGTGGAGGTTCTCGAGGTCTCGACGCGGCCGCTGCAGATCCTCGCGGAGCACGGCAACCTGCGCGTCGCCTACGACTTCCCGGGTCTGGAGGGCTTCGTGGACCGGTTCCGCGGCCTCAAGGACCAGGACGCCGCCGTCGTGCGGATCACGGTGCCGGCCACGTCCGTGGTCGACGTCGCGACCGTGGGCGCCGAGGTCGTGGTGACCGGGGCGCAGGCCGGCGTGAACGTCAAGACCGCGGGCGGCGCGATCACCGTGACCGGGACCAGCGGTTCCGTCACCACGAAGTCCGGCACGGGCGCCGTCAGCATCGCCGAGCACAACGGCGACGCGTCGGCCAGCACAGTGTCCGGTGCCGTATCGCTCACGGGCGCCCTGGGCCGCGTCTCGGTCCAGACCGTGTCCGGCGCGGTCGACGTCACCGCCGTCGGCACCACTCCGCTCGTCAACGCCAAGACGGTCTCCGGCGCGGCGGCGGTCCAGCTCGACGCCGGCGCACCGGTCAACCTCCGCGCGCGCAGCGTCACGGGCAAGGTCGTGATCGACGGCGCGCAGGCGACGTCGAGCGCGCAGCGCACCGTCGTCGTCGACCACGCGGAGCCGGGCGCCGCGGCCTACATCTCGACCAACACGGTATCGGGAACGGCCACGATCACCCGCGGCTGACGCCCGCCCCGTAGTGCCGGAAGCCCGGGCCACCTTGGTGACCCGGGCTTCCGGTCTGCGCCTCCGGCGCACGCTCTACCTTTTGTCGCCTGAGCCTGCGGTTCCGCTCCGGGCGGGTGCCTCGTTCCTCGGCCCCCACCCTGCGCTGCACC
>NZ_JBHVEG010000079.1:0-27558 GCF_042802395.1 Promicromonospora sp. NPDC057488 | reverse complement strand
GGGTAACGGAGACGTAGCAGTGCTACGTCTCCGTTACCCATCCCCCTGCGGGTAGTTCTTCTCCTGGCGTGGGGGCGCGCCCGATCGCACGATCGAAAAAGGACTTCCGCCGGGACCGGCCGCCTGGGGAGGATCGGGTGCGTGACGGCCACGACCTACGCCCGCGGCGCGACCCCCGACGGAACGACCGTGACCCTGCGCGGCTGGACCGCTCCCGACCTCGACGCCTTTCGGGGCTGGTTGCGGCCCGAGCACGAGTGGCACCGCTGGGACGGCCCCTACTACCCGGTCCCGGCAGAGGCGCAGGCCGATGCGCTCGTCGCGGCCCTGGCCCGGAGCAGCAGGCTGGAACGGGCGGCGGGCGGCGAGCCGGCGTCGGACACAACACGTGTCGGCGAGGAGCCACCCGTCGTCGTCGGGCAGATCCTGCCGCCGGGCAGACTGGTGATCGACGTCGATGGTGAGCTCGCCGGAACGGTCGCCTGGTACTGGGAGTCTCGCGAGACCGAGTGGGCCCGCATGGGAGTCACCGTCTACGACCCGGCGGTGCGCGGCCGGGGGATCGGGCGGACTGCGCTGGCCCTGTGGACGTCGTTCCTGTTCGAGAACACGCCTTGGGTGCGGCTCGACTTCGCCACGTGGTCGGGCAACCGCGCGATGCTCGGGGTGGGCAAGGCGCTGGGATTCACGGAGGAGGCACGGTTCCGGCAGGCCAGGGTGGTCGACGGCGAACGCTACGACTCGGTGGTGATGGGCGTGCTGCGCCACGAGTGGTCCCGGCGCATCCCCGGGCCGCGGGTGCTTGACTGACGCCCATGGAAGACGGTCTGGGCGCCGGGCGCCTCGAGGTCATCGCCGGCCCGATGTTCGCGGGCAAGTCCGAGGAGCTGCTGCGCCGGGTGCGGCGGGCCCGGATCGCGCGCCGGGGCGTGCTCGTGGTGAGCCACGCCCTGGACGACCGGCGCGGCGTCGGCCGGGTGTCGTCGCACTCCGGGCAGGAGGTGTTGTCGCACACGGTGTCCGACGCCACGGAGATCCCCGGCCTGCTGGATCCCGGCACCGAGCTCGTCGCCGTCGACGAGGCCCAGTTCTTCGGCGCCGGCCTCGTGCCCGTGGTCTCGGCCCTGGCGGGCCGCGGGCTCGTGGTGGTGGTCGCGGGGCTGTCCGTCACCTTCGACGGACAGCCCTTCACGCCCCTGCCCGAGCTCATGGCGCTGGCCGAGTCCGTGGAGAAGCTGACTGCCGTGTGCTCCGTCTGCGGGGCCGACGCCGCGTTCCACGTCCGGCTGCCCGCCGCGTCCCCGGTCCCCGATGCCGGGCCCGCGCACCCCGACGGCGCGCTCGTGCCGGTCGCGGCTCACGTCGGCGGGTCGGAGTCGTACGAGGCCCGCTGCCGCCGGCACGCCGTCGTCGGCTGACCGGATCGCGCCGCGCCGTCGGGCCGCCGGCGTCAGACCTTGCGCATCTGCTTGTACTGCGGGCAGTCGAACGGGTCGCGCGCGGCCAGCCCCACCTTGTTCAGGTAGTTGACGACGATCACGTACGACTGCGCCAGGCTGGTCTCGGTGTAGGGGATGCCGAGGGTCGCGCAGTGCTCCTTGACGATCTCGGCGGTCCGGATCAGGTGCGGGCGCGGCATGCTCGGGAACAGGTGGTGCTCGATCTGGAAGTTGAGCCCGCCCATCAGGATGTTCATGAACCGCCCGCCGCGGATGTTCCGCGAGGTGAGCACCTGCTTGGACAGGAAGTCGATGCGCGAGTCGGCGGGGATGATCGCCATGCCCTTGTGGTTCGGAGCGAACGACGCACCCATGTAGACGCCGAACACGGCAAGCTGCACGCCGAGGAACGCGAACGCCAGGCCGGGGGGCAGCACCCAGAACAGGATCGCGACGTAGACGCCGAGGCGCACCGTGATGGTGACGAGCTCGCGAATCCGGGAGCGCAGCGTCTCGGGGCTGCCGGTGAACAGCGAGCGGATCGACGTGACGTGCAGGTTCAGGCCCTCGAGCGTGAGCAGCGGGAAGAACAGCCAACCCTGGTAGCGGTTGATCCACCGCTTGAGCCCGCGGTGCTGCCGGACGCCCTCCTCCGTGAACGCGATCGTGTCGTTCTCGATGTCCGGGTCCTTGCCCATCTTGTTCGGGTTGGCGTGGTGCCGGGTGTGCTTGGTCATCCACCACGAGTAGCTGATGCCGACGACGGCGTTGGCGATCAGCCGACCCCAGCGGTCGTTGCGGGGGCCCGACTCGAAGACCTGCCGGTGCGAGGCCTCGTGCGCGACGAAGGCGAACTGGGTCAGGACGAGACCGAGCGCGCCGGCCATCAGGAGCTGGAACCACGAGTCGCCCAGCAGCACGAACCCGGTGATGATCCCGCCGAGCGCGACGGTGAGCGCGGCAAGGGTCCAGGCGTAGTAGTGGTGTGCCCGGCGCAGGAGCCCGGCGTCGCGCACAGTGCGAGCCAGGGACGAATAAGTGCTGGTCACGGGTTCGGCAAGGGGATCGCGCGGTTTGGTCGGGCGAAAGCCGTCGCGGACGATGGGGGCAGCTTGGGCCATGTGGTCCTCACCTGCTCGGGTTCGACTTCCCAGCCGTGGATAGGACTATGGCGCCCGTCATGCGGATGGCCTCCACCCTACGGGACCGTAGGTTGTGCTCCGAGGGGCAGTTGTGGACGCATCGCGAAGGCTTGAAGGCAATGTGTTTACCTCAACCTGGCAAACGGGATGGGCCTGCTGCCGCGCCCAGGCCGCGGTTCAGTCCTCGATGAGCGGGACGAACCGATAGCCGCCGTGGTCGGTCGCGCGGGTGCGCCCGTCGGGCAGCCGCTCGATGAGCAGCAGCGTCGTCCGTACGGGGATGACCATGCGCCCGCCGATCCCGACCTGTTCCACGAGGGTCCGGGGGAGGGCGGACGCCGCCGCCGAGACCAGGATCCGGTCCCAGCCGTTCTCCTGGGGCTGGCCGAGCACCCCCGGTTCGGTGTGCTGGAGCGTCGCCCAGCCCATCCCGGTGCGCGCCACGTTCGCGGCGCCCCAGTCGACGAGCCGGCTGTCGCGCTCGACGCCGAGCACCCAGCCCTGCGGACCGGTCAGGTAGGCGAGCAGCGCCGTCGTCCAGCCGGAGCCCGCGCCGACGTCGAGCACGCGCGCGCCGAGCGGCACGCGGAGCAGGCGCAGCATCGCGGCCACGGTGCTGGGCTGCGAGGACGTCTGGCCGCGGCCGATCGGCAGCGGCTGGTCCTGGCCCGCGAACGGCCGCTGCGAGCGGGGCAGGAAGTCACGGCGGGGTACGGCGCGCATCGCCCGGGCGATGTCGTCGTGCTCGGCGGCCGGCTCGGAAACCATCACGTATCACCTGAACCCAGGTTAGGCACAGCCCCAGGCAGATCGCCATGCGCGCTGCTGCGGGCCGGTGCCGCTCCCGACCGTGGGCAAGGCCACGCACCTACCGGTTTGAACCCGCTGAGGGCATCGCGTAACCTAGATCTTCGGTGTGCTGTCTGCGCACCCGTCCTGCGTGCCCATGGCGCACCGCACTCGACCGCCGCGGCGGAGCGAGTCACAGCAAAGCCGGTGAGATCCGTCGTGCGCGCACGCCAAGACTAGAGAGATGAGTTGAACGTGGTGTACGCGATCGTCAAGGCCGGTGGCCGCCAGGAGAAGGTGTCCGTCGGGACCATCGTCGTCATGGACCGTGTCCAGGTGGCAGCCGGTGAGACCGTTGAGCTCCCGGCCCTGCTGCTCGTGGACGGGGAGAAGGTGACCACCGACGCGAAGAAGCTCGCGAAGGTCAAGGTCACCGCTGAGATCGTGCGGGACGAGAAGGGTCCCAAGATCACGATCCTCAAGTACAAGAACAAGACCGGTTACCGCAAGCGCCAGGGCCACCGCCAGTCGCTGACCCGCGTCAAGGTCACCGGCATCAAGTGACTTCCGCTGCGGGCCTCCTCTGACGAGTGAGCCCGCGCGAGCCAGATACTTCTTCTTCTCCTTCGTCCCGAAAGACAGGTCAGCCAGATGGCACACAAGAAGGGCGCGAGCTCCTCGCGCAACGGTCGTGACTCCAACGCCCAGCGCCTCGGCGTGAAGCGGTTCGGTGGCCAGGTCGTCAAGGCCGGCGAGATCATCGTCCGCCAGCGCGGCACCCACTTCCACCCCGGCGTGAACGTCGGCCGCGGCAAGGACGACACCCTGTTCGCCCTCGACGCCGGCGCCGTCCAGTTCGGCACCCGTCGTGGCCGCAAGGTCATCGACATCGTCGCTGCCGAGGTCTGATTCGGCTTTCGCGTGAGGGGGCGCACCGGTGACGGTGCGCCCCCTCACGTCTTTTCATGAGCGGCCCTGAGCCGCTCCACCTGAGCAGTACCTGAGAGGATCGAGACATGGCCAGCTTCGTGGACCGCGTGGTTCTGCACGCCGCCGGCGGTAACGGCGGGAACGGCTGCGCCTCGATCCGCCGGGAGAAGTTCAAGCCCCTGGCGGGTCCCGACGGCGGCGACGGCGGTGACGGCGGCAGCGTCAAGCTGGTCGTCGACGCGAACACCACCACCCTGCTGGAGTACCACCACTCGCCGCACCGGCGGGCGACGTCGGGTACCCAGGGGATGGGCGACGACCGGGACGGCGCCAACGGCGGCGACCTGATCCTGAAGGTGCCGGACGGCACGGTGGTCAAGGACCTCGACGGGAACGTCCTGGCGGACCTCGTGGGCGACGGCGCCGAGTACGTCATCGCGGCGGGCGGCAAGGGCGGCCTCGGCAACCGGGCCCTGTCATCGCAGAAGCGCAAGGCCCCGGGCTTCGCGCTGCTCGGTGAGGAGGGCGACGAGGCCGACGTCGAGCTCGAGGTCAAGACCATCGCCGACGTCGCGCTGGTCGGTTTTCCGAGCGCGGGCAAGTCGTCGCTGATCGCCGCGATCTCGGCCGCGCGCCCCAAGATCGCCGACTACCCGTTCACCACGCTGGTGCCGAACCTCGGCGTGGTGCAGGCGGACCAGTCGCGGTTCACCGTCGCCGACGTGCCGGGCCTGATCCCGGGCGCGAGCGAGGGCAAGGGCCTGGGCCTGGAGTTCCTGCGGCACATCGAGCGCACGGCGATGATCGTGCACGTGCTCGACTGCGCCACGCTGGAGCCGGGTCGCGACCCGATCAGCGACCTCGACGTGATCGAGGCCGAGCTCGCCGCCTACTCGGGCGACATCGGCATCGCGGGCGGCCGCGTGCCGCTCGCCGAGCGCCCCCGCCTCGTCGTGCTCAACAAGATCGACGTGCCCGAGGCGCGCGAGCTCGCGGACTTCGTCAAGGCCGACCTGGAGGCGCGCGGGCTGCGCGTCTTCGAGATCTCGACCGCCTCGCACGAGGGCCTGCGCGAGCTGAAGTTCGCCCTGGCCGAGGTCGTCGAGAAGGCCCGCGCGGAGGCTCCCGCGCCCGAGGCCGCGCCGATCGTGCTGCGCCCGCGCGCCGTGAACGAGTCGAAGTTCACCGTGCGCCGGCTGGGCGGCGAGACCGCCTACTGGTTCGAGGTGCGCGGCACCAAGCCGGAGCGCTGGGTGAAGCAGACCGACTTCAACAACGACGAGGCCGTCGGCTTCCTCGCGGACCGGCTCGCCAAGCTCGGCGTCGAGGACGGCCTGTTCAAGGCGGGCGCCGTCGCGGGCGACGAGGTGCGGATCGGCGACCCGGACAACGCCGTCGTCTTCGACTGGGAGCCCACGCTGCAGACCGGCGCGGAGCTGCTCGGCGGACGCGGCACCGACCTGCGGCTCGACCAGAACGAGCGGCCCACGCGCGGCGACAAGCGCCGCGAGTTCACCGAGCGCATGGACGCCAAGGCTGAGGCCCGGCGCGAGCTGTGGACCGAGCGCGAGGCGGGCCACTGGACGGACCCCGAGGACAGCTGACCGGTCCGCCGAGGTAGAACCAGGGCGAGGTAGAACTGCGGCGAGGTAGAACGCCAGCGAAGTCGAACTGCGGTCCTGTTCTATCTCGCTGCGGTTCTACTTCGCTGGCGTTCTACCTCGCCTGGGTTCTACCTCGCTTGAGTTCTATCTCGCCAGAGTTCTACTTCGGCAGTGTCGGTGCCCGGCCCGTGGAATGAGCGAGCGTTCCGGGCACCGCTCCGGAGAGGATGAGGTGTGAACTCCCTCGATCCCTCGGTCAACCGTCAGGACGCTCCGGACATCAAGGACGCCCCGCCGGTCCCGGGCCCGCGGGCCGCGGTCGCCGCCGCCCGGCGCGTCGTGGTGAAGATCGGCTCCTCGTCGCTGACCGGCCCGGACGGGCACCTCGACGTCGGTGCGCTGCGCGGGGTGGTCGAGGTGCTGGCCGCCCGGCAGGCGGCCGGCGCCCAGGTCGTGCTGGTCACCTCGGGCGCGGTCTCGGCGGGCATCGGGCCGCTCGGGCTGGGCACCCGGCCGCGCGACCTGGCCACGATGCAGGCCGCGGCGTCCGTGGGGCAGGGGCAGCTCGCGGGCCGCTACCAGGAGGAGTTCGGGGCGTTCGGCATCCAGATCGGCCAGATCCTGCTGACCGCCGAGGACACCGTGCGCCGCGCCCGCTACCGCAACGCGCAGCGTGCGCTGGAGCGCCTGCTCGCCCTGGGCGTGGTGCCCGTCATCAACGAGAACGACGCCGTCACCACCGACGAGCTCAAGTTCGGTGACAACGACCGCCTCGCGGCGCTCGTGTCGCACCTGGTGCGGGCGGACGCCCTGCTGCTCCTGACCGACGTCGACGGCCTGCACGACGCCCCGCCGTCGCGCCCCGGCGCGCGCCGTATCCCGCTGGTCGACGACCTCACGGAGATCGCGGGCGTCGAAGTGACCGCGCGCGGCAGCTCGGTCGGCACGGGCGGCATGGTCACCAAGCTGGAGTCGGTGCGGATCGCGACCGGCGCGGGCGTGCCCGCCGTCCTCACGCTCACGGCCAACGCGGCCGCCGCGCTCGCCGGCGAGGACGTCGGCACGTTCTTCGCCGCGACCGGACGCCGCACCTCGGCGCGCCGGCTCTGGATCGCGCACGCCGCCCGCACGGAGGGCCGCCTGCACCTGGACGACGGCGCCGCGCGCGCCGTGCTCGGCGGCCGTGCCTCGCTGCTGCCCGCCGGGATCACCCGGGCCGAGGGCCAGTTCGACGCCGGCGACCCGGTGGAGCTGGTCGCGCCCGACGGCGCCGTCGTCGCCCGGGGGCTCGTCGCCTTCGACGCGAGCGACCTCCCGGCGCTGCTCGGCCGGTCCACGTACGCGCTGCGCGAGGAGCTGGGGGAGGGGTACGACCGCGTCGTCGTGCACCGGGACGACCTGGTGCTGGAGCAGCCGAAGAGCTGACCGGCGGGCACGCCTTGGGCCCCTTGCACGGGTGGATCTGACATCGGTCCGTTGCGCCGAGACCGGTCAGTTGACCGACCGGTCTCGGCACAACCGACCGATCTCGCCGACTTCGGTCGCTTGCACCAGGTGGCCCCGCGCCCGGCGGGCGGCCGCCCACGTCCGCACCACGGAATCGCCCTCGGCATCCGCCCGCACCCGACGTACTCTCGACGCATGACGATCGTGAGCCAGTTCGAGGCGACCCCTGCCGGAGGCGATTCCGTGGGAGCCGGCACCCCGCCGCCGTCGGGCACGCAGGTCGCGGGGACGCAGGTCGCGGGCCCGGACGCCACGGGCACCGACGTCACCACCGCCGTGCACGACGTCGCGCGGCGCGCCAAGGTCGCCTCGCGCACCCTGGCCACGGCCAACCGCATGACCAAGGACGCCGCCCTGGGCGCCGTCGCCGACGCCCTCGTGGCCGACGCGGACCGGATCGTCGCGGCCAACGCCGAGGACCTGGAGCGCGGCCGCGCCAACGGGATGTCCGACGGCCTCCTGGACCGGCTCGCCCTGACGCCCGAGCGGATCGCGGCCATCGCGGCCGCCCTGCGCGACGTCGCGGGCCTGCCCGACCCGGTCGGCGAGGTGGTGCGCGGGCAGACCCTGCCGAACGGCCTGCGCCTGCGCCAGGTCCGCGTCCCGATGGGCGTGGTCGGCATGATCTACGAGGCCCGCCCGAACGTCACCGTCGACGCCGCGGGCCTCGCGCTCAAGTCCGGCAACGCGGTGATCCTGCGCGGCGGCAGCGCCGCGGCGTCGTCCAACTCCGTGATCGTCGAGGTGATGCGCGGCGCGCTCGAGGCGCGCGGCCTGCCCGCCGACCTGGTCCAGTCGATCGACGCGTACGGCCGCGCCGGCGGTGTGGCGCTCATGCGCGCCCGCGGCCTCGTGGACGTGCTCATCCCGCGCGGCGGAGCCGACCTCATCCAGACCGTCGTGCGCGAGTCCCTGGTGCCCGTCATCGAGACCGGCGTCGGCAACGTGCACGTCTACGTGGACGCCACGGCCGACGTCGACATGGCGGTGGCGATCGTGATGAACGCCAAGACCCAGCGCGTCGGCGTGTGCAACGCGGCCGAGACGCTGCTCGTGCACGAGGACGCCGCACCCGCCTTCCTCCCGGCGGCGCTCACGGCGCTGTCCGACGCCGGCGTGGTGCTGCACGGTGATCCGGCGGCCCTGTCCTTTGCCCCCGCCGGAGCCACGGCCGTCCCCGCCACGGACGAGGACTGGGCAACGGAGTACCTCGCCCTGGAGCTCGGCGTCCGGGTGGTCCCGTCGCTGGACGAGGCGATCGAGCACATCCGCACCTGGTCCTCCGGGCACACCGAGGCGATCGTGACGCGGGACATCGCCGCGGCCGACCGCTTCGTGGCGGAGGTCGACTCCGCCGCGGTGATGGTGAACGCGTCGACCCGGTTCACCGACGGCGGCGAGCTCGGCCTCGGTGCCGAGATCGGCATCTCCACGCAAAAGCTGCATGCGCGCGGCCCCATGGGACTGACGGAGCTCACCACCACCAAGTGGGTCGTCACGGGCGACGGTCACGTCAAGCCGTGACGGCTCGCTGGCGTCCGGGAGACCTCCGCAGGATCTCCTTGCGACCCAGTGCCGCGGTGTGCCCGCCGCAATTCGTCCGTGAGAGACTAAAGCCCACCTGAGCACGTTCGACTGGGAGGAACCACCCGTGCTGCACACCGCTGTCCTGGCCGCCGAGGCCGCCACGGAGCACGCCAACGAGCCGATCGCCCCGATCGCCCTCGGCCTGATCGCCTTCGGTGCGCTCGTGGCCGCGCTGCTCGTCACGTACGCGTTCCGCAACGTCGGCAACCGGCACTGAGCCGTCGAAACGGGAGCCTGACGACCAGATGAGCCCACGCACCGTATGAGTGCCCCCGCTGGGACCAGGCCGCGCATCGGGGTGATGGGCGGCACCTTCGACCCCATCCACCACGGTCACCTCGTCGCCGCCAGCGAAGCGGTCGCGCAGCTGGAGCTGGACGAGGTCGTCTTCGTTCCCACCGGCCGTCCGGGCTTCAAGCAGAAGCAGCGGGTCACCCCCGCGGAGCACCGCTATCTGATGACGGTGATCGCCACGGCGTCCAACCCCCGGTTCACGGTGAGCCGCGTGGACATCGACCGGGAAGGCCTCACCTACACGGTGGACACGCTCCGGGACCTGCGTACGCAGCGCCCGGACGCGGACCTCTATTTCATCTCGGGAGCGGACGCCATCCAGCAGATTCTCTCGTGGAAGGATGCCGAGAAGCTGTGGGACATGGCACACTTCGTCGCTGTCACACGGCCCGGGCACATGCTCACCGTGGACGGGCTTCCTCGGGACGGCGTGACGACGCTCGAGGTCCCTGCACTAGCAATCTCCTCGACCGACTGTCGTCGTCGGGCCGAGGAGGGCTTGCCGGTCTGGTATCTGGTGCCTGACGGCGTGGTCCAGTACATCGCCAAGCACGGACTGTATCGAGGTCTTCACGATGAGTGACAACAAGGGTCGTCCCATGACGCGCCGCGAGATCCGCGAGCGTGAGGCTGCTGCGGCCGCCGCTGCCGGCAACGGCGGCAACGGTGGCGGCTACCCGCCGCAGGGCGGGCAGCAGCAGCCTCCGCACCGCGGCGCGCCTGCGCCCGCACCCGCACCCGCTCCGGAGGGCGGCTGGGCACCGAGCAACCCGCCGGTCGCCCGCCCCCCGCAGGCGACGGGCGGCTCGCGCGGCGTGGACGCGACCGGCCGGCTCACGCCGGTGCAGCAGCCCGGCGGCAACAACCCGCCGCCCCCGTTCGGCCCCGGTGCCGGCCAGACCCGGCCGGGCGGCCCGCCCGCCCCGGGCCAGGGTGCGCCCACCGGCGGCCCCGGCGGTCAGGGTGGCCCCGGCGGTCCCGGCCAGAGCGCGCCGCCCAGCCCGTTCGGTTCGCGCCCGTCGAGCGCCCCCGTGCCGCCCGCCCCGCAGCAGGGCCGGTCGGGCCGGTTCGCGCCGCCCCCGGCGCCCGGTGCCCCCTCGGGCCCCGCCGACGTCGGCCAGACCACGCAGTGGGGGGCCGCCCCGTCGGCCCCGACCCAGCAGCCGCCGTCGCCGTTCGGCGCCCGTCCGGGTGCGCCGAGCGCGCCCGGCGGCCCCGGCGGTCTCGGTCAGCAGCGTCCCGGCGCCCCGGGCCGCCCGGCCGGCGCCCCACCCAGCGGCGCGGCGGCGGGCGGCGCGGCCGCGCTGCCCTGGGAGGCCGGTGCGGCAGCGGCCCCGCAGGCGCTGCCGTCGGGCCCCGCGCCCTCGGCTCCCGGTTCCCCGTTCCCCGGACGCCCCGGCGGCCAGCCCGGACCCGGCGGCCCTGGCGGCCCCGGCTCCGGCCCGATGGGCGGCCCGGGTCAGCAGCGCCCGGGTGGCCCCGGCGCGCAGTTCGGTGCCGGACCGGTCGCCCCGTCCCGTTCCTCCCGCCGTGAGGTGGAGGAGGAGTGGGACGAGGAGGAGGACGAGGGTCCCCAGTACACCTGGCTGCACTACATCATCCTGGTGGTCGTCGCGTTCGTGCTCGGCCTCCTGATCTGGAAGCTCGTGCTCGAGGGGGACAGCGGCAGCTTCAACACGGACCAGGCCGCGGCCCTGCTCGGCACTCTGCCGGGCGGACTGCCCGGCTCTACGGGAGGAAATGCGGCATGACGGCGACCGAGCGGGCCACGGAGCTCGCGATCATCGCGGCGCGGGCGGCGAGCGACATCAAGGCGCAGGAGATCATCGCGCTCGACGTCAGCGAGCAGCTCGTGCTGACCGACGTGTTCCTGATCGCGTCGGGCGCCAGCGAGCGTCAGGTCTCCGCGATCGTCGACTCCGTCGAGGAGGCGCTCTTCAAGGAGGGCGTCAAGCCGATCCGGCGCGAGGGCAAGTCCGAGGCCCGGTGGGTGCTGATCGACTTCGGTGACGTCGTCGTGCACGTGCAGCACGCCGAGGACCGGACCTACTACGCGCTCGAGCGCCTGTGGAAGGACTGCCCGCCGATCCCGCTGCCGGAGGACGCCCGCGGCGGCGGCGACACCGGCGAGTACAGCGACCCCGACGACGGCGCGATCCACCTCGCCGGGGACCCCCGCCAGTGACCGCTGGAACGATCGTCCTGCTGCGCCACGCGCGCACGGCGTACAACGCCGGCCTGCGGCTGCAGGGCCAGATCGACATCCCGCTCGACGAGGTCGGGCGGTGGCAGGCGGAGCAGGGCGCCACGGCGCTGGCGGCGTCGCACAAGGCTTCTCTCGTGGTGGCCAGCGACCTGCAGCGGGCCCAGGACACCGCGGCCGCGTACGCGCGGCACCTCGACCTCGAGGTGGTGCCCGACGCCGGCCTGCGCGAGCGGTCGTTCGGCGACTGGGAGGGCCTGACCGACGCCGAGATCGCCGAGCGCTGGCCCGAGGAGCACGCGGTCTGGCGCAGCGGCGGCGAGCCGGCGGCGAACGGCGTCGAGTCCAAGGAGGTCACCGCCCGGCGCATGGAGGAGGCGGTGCTGCGGCACGCGGCCGGCCTCGGCTCGGGGGAGACCCTCGTGGTCGTCTCGCACGGTTCGGCGATCACGCAGGCCATCACCCGGCTGCTCGGTCTGGACCCCACGGTCTGGCGCGGGCTGCACGGCCTGCACAACGTGCACTGGTCGCACCTGCGGGCCTCCGGGCCCGGCGCGTCGCCCGCGTGGCGGCTCGTCGCGCACAACGTCGGGGCCGGATACCCGCTCGACACGTGGCAGTCCGGGCCCGAGTCCCGGCAGTGACCGAGCGCACCCGGATTGGATTTGGTCCCTGGCGTCGGTCTGCATAGACTAGCGACGCTCGCCCGGCCGAATGGCTCGGGGGAGACCAATCTGGGGCTGTGGCGCAGCTGGTAGCGCACCTGCATGGCATGCAGGGGGTCGGGGGTTCGAGTCCCCCCAGCTCCACCCAGATGAGATCCGGGGCCCGTCGATGACGGGCCCCGGATCTTTTTGTCTCCGGCGCGGGTCGCGCCGGGTAGCCCTGCTGGGTCAGAGACCGAGCCGCGCCAGGGTCTCGGCCCGCTCACGCTCTGCCGTGCGGTCCAGCGCGAGGCCCGACGTCGTCGACGCGGCGCAGAAGACGTCCGACTTCGGCAGCTTGCCGTCGAGCAGGAACTTCGTGGTCGTGTTCAGCGCGCACGGGTTGTCGTCGTAGACGTAGACGCCGTGGTTGCCGGCGTCGACGCTGACCAGGCGGGCCCGGTCGCCGAACTCCGCGCGGGCGATCTCGCCGCCGGCGTGCGGGGTGGCGGGGTCGCGCAGGTTCTGCACCACGAGCACGTTGTCCGGCCCCTCGGGGTTGAGCGCCAGCGGCGGCTCGACCCGGTCGTGGTGCCAGAAGGCGCACGGCGTGATGTTCGCGCCCGCCCCGCCGAACAGCGGGTACTGCTCCCGGTCGGCGGCGACGTCCCGCCGGTAGGTCTCGACGTCCTCGGGCCACTCGGTGTCGTTGCAGGTCACGGCCAGGTAGGCGGACCAGGCGTTGTCGAAGGGCGACGGGGTCTCCGTGGTCGGCTCCTGGGCCGCGCCCCGCCCGGCCGCGCCGGTGCCGGCTGCCACACCAGTGCCCGCCACCACACCGGTGCCGGCCGTCACGGCCGCCAGCCCGGGCACCGATTCCTCCAGCTCCTCCGTCTGCTCGCGGACGGCGGCGCCGTCGCCGTCGGCCAGCGACTGCCAGAGCTGCCCGGCCGCGCCGAAGCGGGCGTCCTTGTAGAGCATGACGAACATCAGGAAGCGGAAGTTCGAGCCGGCGAACCCGTCGACGGGCTCCCGGTCGAGCCGCTCGGCCAGCTCGAGGTAGTTCGCGCGGACCGCGGCCGGGGTGCGGCCCAGTCCGTAGCTCTCGTGGCGTTCGGCCGCCCACCGGGCGAAGTCCGGGAAGCGCGTCTCCAGGCCGGGTCCGAACCTGCGGTGCGAGTCGCGGTCGAGCGCGGCCGCACCGAGGTTGCTGTCGATGACGATGCGGTCGCTCTGCTCGGGGAACAGCGAGGCGTAGGCCCCGCCGAGCGCGCTGCCGTAGGAGGCGCCGTAGAAGCTGAGCTTGTCCTCGCCCAGCGCCTCCCGGATCCGGTCCATGTCACGGGCGGTGTTGTCCGTACTCATGTGCCGCATCAGGCCGTCGGTGTCGTGGGCGGCGCACTGGGCGGCGATCCCCTCGACGAACTCGGCCTGCTCGGTGACGGCGGCGTCGTCGGCCGCGGACGGCGGGATGTTCCCCGGGTAGTTCTGCTCGGCGGTGAAGCCGCAGCTCACGGGGGAGGAGTGGCCGACCCCGCGCGGGTCCATGCCGATCAGGTCGTAGGCGTCCAGCACGGAGGACGGGATGCCGAGGCCCTGCAGGTCGGCCGGCTGGGTCAGGCCGGAGCCGCCGGGGCCGCCCGGGTTGAGCAGGAGCACGCCCCGCCGCTCCTCGGGGTCGGTGCTGGCGAGCCGCGAGATCATGATCTCGATCTGCTCGCCGTCCGGGTCGGCGTGGTCCAGCGGCACGGGCACCGTGGCGCACTCCAGCGGCACTGTCGTGACGACGTCGGCCGGGCACTGTGCCCAGTCCGGTCCAGGCGGCGGCGTGCCGCCGCCGTCGTCGCCTGCCGCCGGCGCGGCCAGCAGCGCCCCTGCCAGCCCCGCGATCGTCACCAGTGCCAGCCCGCGTCTGATCGTTCGTCGTGGATCCATGTCTCGCACCCCTCGTCCGTGGTCCTTCGTCGGAACGTGCGTGATCCACTCCAGCCCGTGCCCTCGGGGCACGGTCAAGCGGGGCGGTGTGACGCCCCTCACGGGCCTGGGTCCGTTGACCTGAACCGCGGTTGAGGTTCTAGCGTCGGGAGCACTCGACGAGAGGACGCGGAAATGCCCGTCTACACCCTGCCTGACCTGCCCTACGACTACGCGGCGCTCGAGCCGCACATCAGCGGGCGCATCATGGAGCTGCACCACGACAAGCACCACGCCGCGTACGTGGCCGGCGCCAACGCCGCGCTCGACGCGCTGGCCCAGGCGCGCGAGACCGGCGACCTGGCCGCCGTGAACCTGCACGAGAAGAACCTCGCGTTCAACCTGGGCGGCCACACCAACCACACCGTGTTCTGGAACAACCTCTCGCCCGACGGCGGGGGCGAGCCGGACGGCGAGCTCGGCGCGGCGATCGTGGACCAGTTCGGCAGCTTCGCGGCCTTCCAGGCGCACTTCGCCGCCGCGGCGACCGGCATCCAGGGGTCGGGCTGGGCGGTGCTCGGCTGGGACAGCACCGGCGGGCGGCTGCTCGTGTTCCAGCTGTTCGACCAGCAGGCGAACGTGCCGCTCGGCGTCACCCCGCTGCTCATGCTCGACATGTGGGAGCACGCGTTCTACCTGGACTACCTCAACGTCAAGGCGGAGTACGTCAAGGCGTTCTGGAACCTCGCGAACTGGGCCGACGTCGGCGCTCGGCTCGACCGGGCGCGGGCGACCACCAGCGGCCTGATCGTCGCGGCCTGATGGTCGCCGCCTGACCGGCGGCGGGCGGTCCGGAGGCCGCTTTGGTCAGGCGGGCCGAATCGGTCTAGACTGACGGCGCTCGCCCCCACCAGGGCGAACGCCTTTGGGGCTGTGGCGCAGCTGGTAGCGCACCTGCATGGCATGCAGGGGGTCGGGGGTTCGAGTCCCCCCAGCTCCACCCACGAGACGCGGGACACCTGAGTACAGGGGTCCCGCGTCTTTCTCGTTCCGGGACTCCGTTCCGGGATCTCGTCCGGGACCCTTACGGGGCCGCCCGTCCGAGCCGGACGCGGACGACGTCGCCGTCGCCCTTGCCGAGGGCCTTGCGCGTCGCGGCTTTGACCGGGCCGAAGTGCCCGCCCTGGCCCGAGGGCATCAGCGTGATCGCCACGGGTTGGTCGTCGATCGTGCCGGTCACCTTGACCGGGTTGCCGGTGCCGAACGCCTCCCGGGAGCCGGGTACGTCGAAGACCGTCCATGACCCCACCTCGGGTGCGGTGCGCAGCGTGGCCTCGAACTCCAGGGTCGGCTCGTCGGTGTGGGACATGGTGCTCCTCCGGTTCGTTTCAAGACTGCGGGGTCTGGTTTCTAAAACTAGACCGATGAGTATGATGTCCGCAAGGAGGTAGTTCATGCGGCCGAGCTCGGTACAGAAGCGCGACGCGGTGCTGCGCGCCGCCGAGGAGCAGTTCCTCGCCACCGGCTACGAGTCGGTGACGATGGACTCGATCGCCAAGGGTTCCGGCGTCGCGAAGCAGACGCTGTACAGCCACTTCGGCAGCAAGCGGGCCCTGTTCCTCGAGCTGGTCACCGCGAGCACGTCGGCGGCCCGGGTCGCGGCCCTCGCCGCGGCGCCGACGCCGGAGACGACGGGTGACCCGCGCGATCTGCTGCGGGAGCGGCTGGTGGCGCAGCTCGGCCAGGTGCTGAGGCCGCGGGTGCTCGCGCTGCGCCGGCTCGTGATCGGCGAGCTGCCCCGGTCGCCGGAGCTGGCGGCCGCCCTGCACGAGAACGGCCCCCGGCGCGCGATCGCCGCCCTGGCCGACGAACTTCGGCGCCTCGACGCGGCGGGAGTGCTGGCGGTCCCGGACCCGGTGTCGGCGGCCACGCAGCTCAACTGGCTGGTCATGGGCGAGCCCGTCAACCGGGCGATGCTGCTGGGTGACGAGGCGATCCTGACCCCGAAGGAGATCGAGGAGCACGTGGCCGAGGCCGTCGCGGTGTTCTTCCGGGCGTTCGCCCCGGGCCCCGGGGGCGCCGGTGCCCAGCGCTGAGGCGGTACCGGGCGGGCCGGCCGTGCCGGGCGGGGTAGCGGTGCCGGGCGGGCCAGCCGCGCCACCGCGGGCCTGGCGGGCGCTCCGGGACGCACTGGACGGGACGCTCCTGGTGGCCGGGGACGAGGGTTACGAGTCCGCCCGCCCGCTGTACAACGGCCGGTTCGCCCACCTGCGGCCGGCGGCGGTGGCCTACCCGGAGCACCCGGCGGACGTCGCCGAGTGCCTCGACCTCGCCCGGCGGCACGGCGTCCCGGTCGCGCTCCGCAGCGGCGGCCACTCCTACGCGGGCTGGTCCAGCGGAACCGGCCGTCTCGTGGTCGACGTCGGCCGGATGGCGCGGGTGCGGGTCGACGGCGACACCGCCGTCGTCGGGGCGGGCGCCCGCCTGGGCACGGTGTACGACCTGCTCGCCCGTCAGGGCGTGACCGTGCCCGCGGGCACGTGCCCCACCGTCGGCATCGCCGGGCTCACGCTCGGCGGCGGGCACGGCGTCATGTCGCGGGCCTACGGCCTCACCTGCGACAACCTGGTCGGGGCGACCCTCGTGACGGCCGACGGCCGCGAGATCGTCTGCGACGCCGAGCGGGACCCCGAGCTGTTCTGGGCGCTGCGCGGCGGCGGGGGCAACATGTTCGGCGTCGTGACCGACCTGCGGTTCCGTACGCACCCGGCCGGGCGGACGGCGTCGGCGGACCTGACCTGGCCGTGGCGGGACGCCCGCCCGGTGCTGGCGCGCTGGCAGGAGTGGACGCTGTCCCTGCCCGACCACGTCTGGAGCGCGCTGCGCCTGGTCGGCGCGAGCGACGGCCCCACGGTGGCCGCGACGGTGTTCAGCCTGGGCGACCGGGACGAACTGGAGCGCCTGGTCGACCGGCTCCCCGGCGGTACGCGTGGCGCGGACGTGCGCGAGGAGCCGCACGGGGCGGCGATGCGCCGGCTGGGCGGCGACCAGAACGGCGACGACGGCAGTGATCGGGACGGCGACCAGGGCCGCGAGCCCGGCCCGGCGACGCCGCACCACTACGACGTCCGGAGCCAGTTCCTCCCGGACCTGCTGTCCCCGGCCGGCGTCGATGCCGCGATCGGGGCGGTCGCGGCGGCCGGCCCGGGCATCGAGGCCGTCGTCGCGCTCGTCGCCCTGGGCGGCGCGACGAACCGGGTGGACCGGGACCGGACGGCGTTCGTCCACCGGGACAGCCGGCTCCTGGTGCAGCACGAGGCGTACTGGACGCCCCGCGCCCCGGCGTCGGCCCCGACGTCGTCGGCCCCGGCCCCGGCGGGCACCCCGTCGTCGGACGTCCCGGCCGAACGTGCCGCGGGTGACTGGCTCGAGCGCGTCCATGCCGCGCTGCGCCCGTACGCGTCCGGCGAGGCCTACCAGAACGTGCCCGACCCGCGGCTGAAGGACTGGGCGCGGGCCTACTACGGGGACGCCGTCCCGCGGCTGCGGCGGGTGAAGAGCCGGCTCGACCCCGACCGGATGTTCCGCCACCCCCATACGATCTGAGCGACCGGGTGCCGCGCCGCGGGAGAGGGAGCCGATGGACAAGGTTGACCACAAGAAGAGTCTCGACGCCTACCAGGCCAAGCGGGACATGTTCCGGATCGTCGACGTGCCCGACCTGCGCTACCTCGCGGTCGACGGCCACGGCGACCCGAACACCTCGCCGGCCTTCGCGGAGGCGGTCGAGGCGCTCTACCCGGTGGCCTACACGCTCAAGTTCGCGAGCAAGCGTGAGCTCGGCCGCGACTACGTCGTCATGCCGCTCGAGGGGCTCTGGTGGGCCGACGACATGGACGCCTTCACGGCGGCCCGCGACAAGTCCCGCTGGGACTGGACCCTGCTGATCATGGTGCCGGACTGGACCGACCGGCAGATGTTCGACGCCGCGGTGGAGCAGGTCCGGGCGAAGGGCGGCCCCGCGCGGCTCGGCGACGTCCGGCTGGAGACGCTGGCCGAGGGGCGCTGCGTGCAGACGCTGCACGTCGGCTCCTTCGACGCCGAGGCGGAGACCCTCGCCCGGATGCACGACGAGTTCATCCCGGCCAACGGGCTGCGCCGGACCGGCCGGCACCACGAGATCTACCTGAGCGACTTCCGCAGGGTCGCACCGGAGAAGCAGCGGACGATCCTCCGGCAGCCGGTCGCGGAGGCCTCCGGGCCCGGCCACGCCGCCAGGGCTGACCCCGCCGCCGGGCCCGACCACGGATAGCCGGGCCCGCCGACCCCTACGCTGGCCCGGTGATCGACCGAGCCGACTCCCGCCCTGGCCACGCGCGGCTGCGCCGCACCTACCTGAGCCTCGGCCTGGGCGAGGCGGCCGCGGTGGTGGTCTTCGTCGTCGCCCAGCCCGTGGTCGCCGCCCGGTTGGGCGACGTCGGCGGGCGTGCGCTGTGGTGGGCCATGGTGCCCCTGCTCGTGGTCCTGCTCCAGGGCAGCGGTTACTGGCTCGCCGCGCGCGGCTGGCTGCCCGGCTCCGGGCGGCCCGGGATGCCACGCGGCCTGGCCCTGGTCTACCGGGCGTTCCGGCTGCTCGACCCGGTGCTGCTCGCGGTCTGCCTCGCGGGCCTGCTGCTGACCGGCGCGGACGGCGGCGCCCTGGTGGTGTGCCTGCTCGTCTGGGCGTTCGGCGCCCTGGAGTACGTCAACTACTTCGTGGTGCGGCTGTCGTACCCGCTCGCCGAGTGGTTCGTGCTGGTCGGCCGACGGCGGACACCCGCCCTGGTCCGGGACGTCGCCCGGGCGCTGTGAGGCGGCCGTCGCCGTCGACCTGGGTCATCGGACCGGCCTCGGCGCCCCGGCCAGCGCGACCAGCGCGGCGACCACGAGGGCCACGGCGGAGACCGCGAACGCCGTGGTGTAGCCGGTCGCGGTGGGCAGGCCGGTCCCCGCGAGCGTCGTCGCGCCGACGACGGCGGTGGCCACCTGTGCGCCGAGGGACCCGCCGATGGTGCGCACGATGGTGTTGACCCCCGTGGCCTCACCGGTCTCGTGCGGTCCGACGGCACCGACGACCACGTTGGCGAGCGCCGAGAAGGCGAAGCCGATGCCGACGCCGAGCACGCCGGCCCCCGCGGCGATCGCCCACGAGTACGGGTGCCCGACCGCGAAGAGCGTGAAGCCCGCCGCCCCGATGACGCAAGCCGTGACCAGGGTGGTGGAGAACCCGAGGCGCGGGCCGAGGCGCCCGGCGAGCGGCCCGGCGAAGAGCATGGTCACCGCCATGGGCAGCAGGTAGAGGCCGGACTCGGTGACGGTCGCGCCGAACCCGTACCCCGCGGTGGCGGGTGCCTGCACGAGCTGCGGCACCAGGGTGAACGCGCCGTACATGCCGAAGCCGATGATCAGCGCGGTGAGGTTCGCGGTGACGAGCGCCCGGCGGCGCAGCAGCCGGAGGTCGATCAGCGGTGCCGTCAGGCGTGACTCCAGGACCAGGAAGCCCGCGAACGCGAGGACCGCCACGGCGGCCAGCGCCGCGACGACGCCGGGCGCCCACATCCGGGACTGGCTGATGGTGAGCAGCAGGGCGGTCAGGGCGACGGTGAGCACCGCGCCGCCCGCCCAGTCCACCCGCCCGCCGAGCCCGGGGCGGTCGCGGTCGACGAACACCGCGACGGTGGCCACGGCGATCAGGATCACGACGAGCGCCGCCCAGAACAGCCACGGCCAGCCCAGCGCGTCGATGATCGGCCCGGGCACCACCAGCCCGACCCCGAAGCCGATGCCGAAGATCGCGCTCACGGTCCCGATCGCCACCGGTACCCGGTCGCGCGGGAAGCTCTCGCGCACGATCCCGAACGCCAGCGGGAACGTGCCCGCGCCCAGCCCCTGGACGGCCCGCGCGGCGATCAGGACGCCGATCGAACCGGGCAGCGCGCCGGCGAGCGCGGCCAGCAGGGTCCCCGCCGCGAGGATCACGAGGCTGACGAGCAGCAGCCGGCGCTTGCCGAACATGTCACCCAGGCGGCCGATGATCACGGTGCCTACCGACGAGGTGAGCAGGAACGAGCTGATCAGCCACGCCGTCGTCGTCGGCGAGGCGCCGAGCTCGCGCTGCAGGTCCGGCAGCGCCGGCACGACCATCGTCTGCAGGAGCGAGAACGAGAGCACGGCGAGCAGCAGCGCGACGAACGCACCGGTGGTGCCCCGAGGCCGTTCATTTGATGTCATGGCGACATTGTTACATCATGTAACGACCGAGTGGTAGTGTCCTCCCGTGGAATCTCCTGCGGTCCGGCCCCCGACGCTGCTGGGCCTGCCGTCCTATCTCGCGGGCCACGTCTCGCGCATCGGTCACCGCGCGCTCGTCGCGGACCTCGCGGCGCACGGGCTGCGGCTGCCGCACTTCGCCGTGCTCACCGGTCTGCACGACCTGGGCCCGCTCGGTCAGCACGAGCTCGCCGATCGACTCGGCCTCAACCGGAGCCACCTGGTCGGATATCTCGACCGGCTCGAGAAGGCCGGCCTGCTCAGCAGGGTGCGTGACCCGGGTGACCGGCGGCGTCAGCAGGTGGTGCTGGAGCCCGCGGGGAAACGGCTCGCCGCCGAGCTGGTCGAGCGGGCGCGCGCCGGCGAGGCCGCCGACCTGGCCATGCTGAGCCCGGACGAGCTGGCCACGCTCACGGATCTCCTCCGCCGCGTCCTGGTGGCCGACGACGCGACCGCCGGCGGGGTGCGGGCGGCCGGCGAGTGACGGCTCAGCCGTGCAGCTCGTCCACGGTGGCGCCCGGCTGCTCGGTGAGCTCGGCGGCGTCCTGCGTGGCGGCCCAGGAGGCGAGCAGGGCCAGGCCGTCCGCGGCGGGCGAGCCGGCGGGCGCGGTGTAGACGTTGAGCACCAGGCCCGGCTCCGACGGCAGGTCCATCGACTCGAAGGACAGGTCGAGCCGGCCGACCACGGGGTGCCGCAGCCGCTTGAACCCGCTGCGGTGCAGCCGCACGTCGTGCGAGGCCCATCGCTGCCGGAACAGCTCGCTCCGCGTGGACAGCTCGCCGACGAGCTCGATCAGCGCCGGGTCGTGGGGGCTGCGCCCCGCCTCCAGGCGTAGGTAGGAGGCCGAGTCCTGGGCGATGCGCTCCCAGTCGACGAAGAAGTCCTGGGCAGCGGGGTCGAGGTAGACGAACCGGGCGGTGTTCGCCGGGCGGCGCGGGTCGGCGAGCACCGGCGCGTACAGGGCGCGGGCCAGCCGGTTCATCGCGACGATGTCGTGCCGCCCGTTGCGCACCCAGGCGGGCGCGTCGCTGATCGCGTCGAGCACCTGCTGGACCGCGGGGCGCACCGTGGTCGGGGCACTTGCTCGCCTCGCCCGGCCCGGTCCCGCCGAGCGGGCCAGCGTGAAGAGGTGGTCCCGCTCGGCCTCGTCGAGCTGCAGCGCCCCGACCAGGGCGTCCAGCACGCTGTCGGAGGCCCCGGACAGGTTCCCGCGCTCCATCCGCACGTAGTAGTCGACCGAGACACCGGCCAGCATCGCGACCTCCTCGCGGCGCAGGCCCTTGACCCGGCGGTTGCCGCCGTAGGCCGGCAGCCCGGCCTGCTCGGGCGTGATGCGTGCCCGCCGCGAGCTGAGGAACTCGCGGACCTCGGCGCGGTGGTCGATCTGTCCCATGCCCCCACGGTAAGCCGACCCCCGCCGCCGTGGGAGGCACTGGCGTTACCCGGAACGACCGGGACTCCCCGGGAGGCTCGGCCCGCGGTGTGCTGGGGGCGACGCACCAGGAGAGGCAGCATGCACACCACGGCAGCACCCCGCGTGGCCACCGCCACGAAGACCGGCACGACGGCGATCCTCGCCGTCATCCTCATCAGCTACTTCATGATCCTGCTCGACAACTCCGTGATCTTCACGGGCCTGCCGAGCATCCGCGCCGACCTCGGCCTCGACCGCGCCACGCTCTCCTGGGTGCAGGACGCATACACCCTCGTGTTCGGCGGCCTCCTGCTGCTCGGCGCCCGCGCCGGCGACCTCCTGGGCCGACGACGCCTCCTCGTCGCCGGGCTGGCCGTCTTCGGCACCGCATCGCTGCTCATCGGGCTCGCCCCGACCGGCTGGTGGATGATCGCCGCCCGCGCCCTCCAGGGGGTCGGCGCCGCCGTCGTCGCCCCCACCTCCCTGGCCCTGATCACCGCGCACTTCGAGGGCCCCGCCCGGGCCCGCGCCGTCGCCTGGTACAGCGCGACCGCCGGGATCGGCGCCAGCCTCGGGCTGGTGGTCGGCGGGGCGCTCGCGGAGTGGGTCTCGTGGCGCGCGGCGTTCCTCGTCAACGTGCCGATCGCGGTGGCCATGATCGTCGTGGCCCGGCGAGTCCTGGCCGAGACCGAGCGGCGCCCCGGCCGGTTCGACGTCGGCGGCGCGGTCGCCGCGACCCTCGGCACGGGCGCGCTCGTGCTCGGGATCATCGAGTCGGGCGAGCGCGGCTGGGCCTCGCCCGTGACCCTGGGTGCGCTCACCGTGGGCCTGGTGCTGCTGACCGTCCTGGTGCTGCACGAGGCGCGGACGGCCCACCCGATCATGCCCCTGCGGCTCTTTCGCAGCCGGGAACGCAGCGGCGCCTACGCCGCCCGGCTGCTCTACCTGGGTGCCATGATCGGCTTCTTCTACTTCACCACCCAGTACCTCCAGGACGTGCTCGGCCTCGGCCCGCTGCAGGCCGGCCTCGGGTTCTTCCCGATGACGCTGGTCAACTTCGCCGTGGCGCTGGCCGTCCCGCGGCTGCTGCGCCGGATCCCCGGCTCCGTGCTGCTGACGGCCGGCCTGGCGCTCACGCTGGGCGGGCTGGCCTGGCTGAGCCGGGTCGGCCCGGACGACGCCTACCTCACCGCCGTCGCGCTCCCGATGCTGCTCGTCGGGGCAGGCCAGGGTCTCGCCTTCGCGCCGCTGACGAGCTCCGGCATCGCCGGGGTCGCACCCGAGGACGCCGGAGCGGCGTCCGGCCTCGTCAACACCGCCCACCAGCTCGGCATGGCGCTCGGCCTGGGCGTCCTCGTCGCGGTCGCGGCGCACGCCGGCGGCGGAGCGGACGCCGCCGGGGCCGGCGCCGGCGGGTCCGACGCCGTGGGGCAGGCGGCCGCGCAGGTCGCCGCGCAGGTCAGCGCGGCTCTGACCGGGGCCGCGGTGCTGGTTGCGGTGGCGCTCGTCGTGGTGCTGGTGGTGCTCCTGCCGGTGCGGCGCCCGCGGGGCTGACCGGCTGATCGACCGGCGTCCGCCTGCCGTCGTTCAGCCTGGCGTGCGCCGTGGCGTCCACCCTGGGGACGACGACGGCGTCCGCCCTGGGTCCGATGCCGCCGGTGGCTCCGCTCGTTAGCGTCGTGGCCATGACCCCGACCGCCCGGACCGCCTCCGACCGGACCGCGACCAGCCCGACCCGTCCGGCCCGCGCAGGCCTGTCCCGCCCGCGGCTGTCCCACCCGGTGATGCGCGCCGGGGTCGTGGTGGTCCTCAGCTTCGTGCTGGGCGGGCTGACGTCGTACGCCCAGGGGTTCCTGCCGGACGCGTTCGCGTCGTTCGCCAACTCGGCCAGCGGCTGGACGGTGCTCACGGCCCTGCTCGTGTACTGGTCCCGGCTGCGCACCGCGCCCGCCGCGGTGCTCGGCGCGGTGAGCTTCGTGCTGCTCGTGCTCGGGTACACGGTGGCGTCCCAGGTGCGCGGCTACGTGTACGACCCGCTCCTCTTCTCGGCGGTGGGCGTGGTGGCGGGCCCGTTCGTGGGCGTCGCCGCGTCCTGGCTGCGCGCCACCGGTGTCCGCGCCGCGCTCGGCACGGCGCTGCTCGCGGGCATCGGGGTGGGGGAGGCCGCCTACGGGCTGACGATCATCCGCGAGACGACCAGCCCGGTCTACTGGACGCTGATCGGCGTCGCGGGCCTCGCACTGCTGACCGGCATGCTGGTGCGCCGCGTGCGCGGCGCACTGCCCGTCGTGCTCGCGGTCGCCGGGACGGCGGCGGTCGCCGCGACCTTCTACGCCGCCTACTCCAACCTCTACTAGCACTTTGTCGCAGCGAGATATCCGGTACGTGGCGCATCGTGGCGTCGCTGGTGTTACCGCTGGCCGGCTTCCGAGGTTCTGTTCAAGCCACGATCTTGCAACGTTTCAAGCTCGTTCCTGCGGGCAGGAGCTCGCGGTCCGAACAGAACCTCAGGAGCGAACAGTGAGGCACGCCGCGACATGCGCATCACGAGCCGGCTGGTGACGCCCACATCAGACTTTCGGCTGCGGAGAGCTGGAGCCCGGTTCCAGGCCGGGTCACGCCGCCACCAGGCGATCGAGCAGCCGGTCCAGCAGGGCGTCCGCGCGCTCGGCGGCACTCGCGTCGACCAGCAGCGTCTGGGTCAGGCCTGCGGCCGCTGCCAGGATCAGCTCGGCGTCGAGGTCGACGTCGCCGCTTTCGTCGCCGTCGGCCGATGACGCCGCGCCCGCGCGGGCCCGGCGGAGCTGGTCGGCGATCGCGGTGATCAGGTACCGGGGTGCGCCCAGGGTGTCCTCGGCGCCGACGTCAGCAGCGGCGGCGCCGGACCCGGTCCCGCCGTCGGCCCCACCCGCGCTCAGCGCCCCCGCGTGGAACGCGTTGAGGACCACGGCGTCCTCCCGTCGTGCGGCGTCGGCGGGGAGCAGCTCGGTCAAGATCGCGCGGACCACCGCGCGGGGCTCCGGGTCCGCGCCGAGGGTCGCCAGACGGGCCGTGAACCGCGCCCCGGCGTCGGCGACGACGGCCCGGTGCGTGGCGAGCAGGAACGCGCGCTTGGTGCCGAAGTAGTACTGGACCAGCCGGACCGAGACGCCCGCCTCGGCCGCCACCGACTGGAAGGTCGCGGCGCCGAGTCCGCCGCGGGCGACGACCCGGCGCGCGGCGTCGGTGATCTGCTTGCGCCGCTGATCGTGGTCGGCCAGCCGAGGCATGGGGTCCCGCCTTCTCGTCGCTCTTGATGGTATGCGTACACCATCATAAGTGATACGTTCATACCAACAAGACGACGGGGCGGGAGGCGCCATGGCTAGGATCGGACGGTTCAGGAGCGAGGCGGCGCGCGAGGAGTACCTGCGCGCCTACGCGGCGATGGAAGGGCTCTGGCCCCTGCCGTCGACGGTGTCGGACGTCCCGACCGCGTACGGGACCACCCATGTGCGGCGCTCGGGCTCCGGCGCCGGGCTGCCGGTCGTGCTGCTGCACGGGTTCGGTGGCAACGGCCTGTACTGGTACGACCTGGTCGAGGGCCTGGCGCGCGACCGTGTCGTCGTCGCCCTGGACACCGTCGGCTCGGCCGGGCGCAGCATGCAGACCGCGCCCCTGGGCCGCGACGCGGACTACGGCGCCTGGTTCGCGCAGGTGCTGGACGGGCTCGGCCTGGACCGGGTCCACGTGCTGGGGGAGTCCCTGGGCTCCTGGCACGCGACGCTGACGGCGCTGCACGCACCGGACCGGGTGGCCAGCATCTCCCTGATCGAGCCCAACGGCGTGTTCGTCAGAACTCCGGTCCGGGCCCTGTTCCGGATGCTCCGGTTCGGGGCGAACCCCACGGACGAGGGCTGGCGCCGGATGCGCGAGTGGCTCGCGCCGGGGACCGACCCGACCGACGTCGAGCTGGCCTGCATGAAGGCCGCGCAGGGCTACCGGACCGCGGTGGGCTGGGCGCGCCCGCTCAAGGACCCCGAGCTGGCCGCCATCACCGCGCCGCTGCTGGCGATCTACGGCGCCGAGTCCGTGGTCTCGGCGCCGGACGCGGCGCGGCGCCGGCTCGCCGAGCGCCTCCCGGGTGCCGAGGTCGAGGTGGTCCCCGGCGGCGGCCACGGGGTGCGGGGCCAGGTCCCGGACCAGGTCGGCGCGCGGATCGCGCGGTTCGTCGGGCAGCACGACGACTCGGTCCCGGCGGAGCGATGAGTTCGCCCTGTTGACCCATGGACCAGGCGGTCATGGCTGAGGCCGGGTCGTCGCAGGTCCGAGCGTGGGACGCTGTTTGAGAATCGTTCTCACTTCTGGTTGACTCCTCCTCGGTAACGAGAATGATTGTCATTCTAGATGGAAGGAGCGGGCGGCCCCGGCCGCCCCACCGACGATGAGAAATCAACCCACCCGCGCGGCCGCCGGCCTCGGCGCGGCACTGTCCCTCGTCCTGCTCGCGGCCTGTGCGGCCGAGGGCGACCCGGCCGGCTCGGAGTCGGCGTCGGCATCGGCCGACGCGCACGACCACGAGTCGCCCGACGCCACCGAGGCCCAGGCGCGCACCCCGCGCCTCGCGGTCACCTATGACGGCGGCGTCCTGGTGCTGGACGCCATGAGCCTCGAGACCGTGGGCGAGATCGAGCTGGAGGGCTTCACCCGGCTCAACGCGGCGGGCGACGAGCGGCACCTGATGGTCTCGACGACCGGCGGCTTCCAGGCCCTCGACCTGGGCTCCTGGGCCGAGGCCCACGGGGACCACTCCCACTACTGGACCGCCGACCCGACCCTCACGGACGTGACCTACGAGGCCTCCGAGCCCGGCCACGTCGTGGTGCACGAGGGCCGCACCGCCCTGTTCGACGACGGCACCGGCCTGGTGCGCGTGCTCGACTCGGCCCACGTGGCCGACGCCGACGCCGCGGCGCGCGAGTACACGACGCCGTCGGCCCACCACGGTGTGGCCGTCGAGCTGACGGACGACACCCTGGTGGTCTCCGAGGGCACCGAGGACGCGCGCACCGGGATCCGGGCGCTCGACGCCGACGACAAGGAGATCGCGGCGTCCGACGAGTGCCCCGGCGTGCACGGCGAGGCCGTGGCCGCCGACGAGGCCGTCGTCATCGGCTGCGAGGACGGCGCGGTGGTCTACGCGGACGGCAAGATCACCAAGGTGACCTCGCCCGACGACTACGGCCGCATCGGCAACCAGGCCGGCACCGAGGCGTCGCCGGTCGTGCTGGGCGACTACAAGAAGGACAAGGACGCCGAGCTCGAGCGCCCCACGCAGGTCTCGCTGATCGACACCCGCAGCGGCGACCTCCAGCTGGTCGACCTGCCGTCGTCCTACACCTTCCGTTCGCTCGCCCGGGGCGACGACGGCGAGGCGCTCGTGCTCGGCACGGACGGCCAGGTGCACGTGATCGACCCGGAGTCGGGCAAGCTGACCAAGTCGATCCCGGTCATCGACGAGTGGGAGGAGCCGGTCGAGTGGCAGGAGCCGCGGCCCGCGATCCTCACGCTGGACGGCTCGGTGTACGTGACCGACCCGGCGAACGACTCGATCCACGCGGTCGACGTCGAGACGGGCGAGGTCTGGAAGTCCGCCGAGCTGGGCGTGACCCCGAACGAGCTGAACGGCGTCACGGGCGGCGAGGCCCACTCGCACGAGGACCACTGACGCCCAGGGCAGACGTGCGCCCCGCCGGTCGAGCGGTGCTTCGCTGGTCGAGCTTGTCGAGACCTGGGTCTCGAC
>NZ_JBHVEG010000078.1:0-27593 GCF_042802395.1 Promicromonospora sp. NPDC057488 | reverse complement strand
GCCATTAGGCCCGGAATCAACCGCGTTTCGGGCCTAATGGCTGGGTAGAAGCGCACATCCCGGCGGCGCCCGTGCGACGGGAGCCGCATCGGACTGTGTCGATGGACTCGCGCGGATAAGCAGGCGGCACTCTTTGTGCAATTTCATATTGACCGCCGAGATGTGCCGTCGGTGCGCAGCCGTTAATGTTGACGGAAACCACTTTCACCGGATTGTTTTCGATCCCGGCACGCCGTCGCAATTCTTTGCCCCGGACACATTAATCGTCCGTCAGGGAGAACTCACATGTCTGAGCCTCCTGTGCCGCCCAGCACTCCAGCACCCCAGCCGCCGCCACCGCAGGGCTCTTCCCCTCCCGCTCAGCCCAGAGGGAATGCGCTGGCCATCACGGGATTCATCTTCGCCCTCGTGGCCGCCTTACTCTGTGCAATTCCGATCATCAACTATTTTGCGGCCGTTCTTGCGGTCCTGGCGCTGATATTCGGGATTGTCGGTCTGATCCGAACTCGCGGAGGTCGAAGCCACTACCGCGGACTGGCGGTAGCCGCAATCATCATCTCCGTCGTCGCGACAGGTGGTTTCGCCGCCTCGCAGGCCATCTACACGAGTGCCTTCAACGCGGTCTCAGAGAGTGCCGACAAGGCCGGGGAAGAGATGGACAAGATGGCCGGAGACGCCACCGAAGAGATCCTCAAGAACGACCTCACGGTCAAGATCGGTTCGTTCGAGACCAAGACCGATGACCTGGGCATGGTCGAGTCCACCCTGCCGGTGAAGATCACCAACAAGGCAGACGAGCGCTACAGCTACGACGTGTCTGTCGAGGCCGTCGACAAGTCCGGGGACCGCATCGAAGAGGACTGGGCCAGCACCAGCACCCTCAAGCCCGGCCAGTCGCAGTCGTTCGACCTCTTCGTGGCCTCCACCGAGGAGAACCTGGAGGAACTGGAGTCTGCGACGTTCCAGGTCTTCGAGGTTTCTCAGTACTGAGACACCGGACGGCCGAACCCGTTGTCGCCACAGAGCTGAGCGCGGCTGCTCAGGCGCGGCGGGAGCGGGCTATCGTCATGACCGCGCGCTCGACGGCGAACACGGTGTCGCGGGCCTCGCCCTTGACGTCGGCGTCGGCCTGCGCGACGGAGGAGATCGCCGCCGCGAGCCCCTCCGGCGTCCAGGCGCGGAGGTCCTTGCGGGCGCGGTCCACCTGCCAGGGAGCCATGCCGAGGTCGCGGGCCGACAGGCCGCCGCCCCGCATCGAGGCGACCTTGGCCAGGTTCCGCAGGCGCAGCGCGAGGGCCGCGACGATCGGCACGGGGTCCAGGCCGGTGTCGAGCGCGTGTCGCAGCAGGGCGACGGCGCCGCCGGCGTCCCCCGCGACCGCGGCGTCGGCCACCCGGAAGCCCGTGGCCTCGACCCGGCCGCCGTAGTAGCGGTCCACGGTGGCAGCCGTGATGGTGCCGGTGGTGTCGGCGATCAGCTGCGAGCACGCCGCGGCGAGCTCGCGCAGGTCGCTGCCGAGCGCGTCCACGAGGGCGCGCACGCCCTCGGCGTCCGCCCGGCGCCGCGCCGCCTTGAACTCGCCCACCACGAACGACGCCTTCTCGGCGTCCTTGGTCACGGGCTCGCAGACCATGACCGGCGCGCCCGAGCCGGTGATGGTGTCGAGCATCTTCTTGCCCCGCTGCCCGCCGCCGTGCACCACGACCACCGTGGTCTCCGCGTCGGGCGCGCCGACGTAGGCGATCAGGTCGGCCATCAGGTCCTCCGTGCCCGACTCCGTCGAGCGGACCACGACCACCTTGGCCTCGCCGAACAGCGACGGGCTCGCCGCGACCATGAGCTGGCCGGTGCCGTACGTGGCCCCCTCCAGCTCGACCTTCTCGACCTCGGGGTCGCGCTCCCGCACGAGCCGTACGACGCCGTCCACCGCGCGCTCGGTCAGGAGCGGCTCGGCGCCGCGGACCAGCACGACGGGAGCGACCGTGGGCTCGTCCCAGCTGCGGCCGGCGGGTGCGGTGGCGGTACGGCGTCGGGTAGCGGGAGGCACGGACACAGCCTGCCACGCGCCACCGACAACGGGCGGTCACGCCGCGATGTGCGGTGCGCTACTCCCAGAGCAGGTCGGCCAGCGCGATCCGCCCGCCGTCGGTCCAGGCGTTCGCGACCACGCAGGCGCCCTGCTCTGCGCAGTCCGCGGCTCCCCCGCCGACCAGCTTGATCTCCCGCTCGACGCGGAGCCGGGTGACCAGGGTGCCCGCACGGTCCGCGATGACGCGCCGGCCGTCGTCGTACAGGCAGTTGTCGCCGTCCACCCCGCCGTCCGAGGTGGTCGCGCACTGCACGATCCGGACGGTCGAGCCCGCAGCAAAGCCCGCGCCCGTCACGGTGACGCGGCCGGCGTCGGCCTTCAGGCTCGGCTCGGACAGCTCGAGCACGGGCGCGTCCGGCGGCTCGGAGCCGCCGGGCAGGGGCGCCGGGGCGGACACGAGCACGCGGTCCGACAGGTCGGCGACGGCGAGCGTGCACGGGTCGCCCGTGCAGTCCACCTCGGACACGGCGCCGACGTTGACGAACGCCCGTGCCTGGCGTGTCTCGGAGATCCGCCCGTCGTCGTCTGCGACCACCTGCTCGCTGGTCGACATGTCGCACTCGTCGAGCGCACTCGCCCCCGTCGTCGTGCCGCCGGTGCACTGGACCAGGTACTGGTTGCGGCCCGCGAAGCCCGTGCCCCGCACGATCCAGGCGCCGCCGGCGGACCGGACCGTGAGGGTCGGCCCCTCCGCACCGTCGGCGCCACCCGTGCCGCCGTCGGCGCGGCTGGTGCCGTCCGCGCCGCCCCGGCTCTCCTGGCCGGGTGACGGGCTCGCCCCGCTCCCGCGTGCCGAGCCCGAGGACTCCTGACCCGTCGGCTCGGTGGTGCAGCCGGCGAGCAGGAGCAGGGCCGTCGCGAGGGCGACGGGGCCGATCAGCCGCGCGCGCATCACGGGTAACCCAGGTACACGTCGATGGCCCCGGCCAGGCGCCAGCTCCAGGTGTCACGGTCCTTCATCCAGGTCACGCCCCGGTGCCAGACGTGGAAGTCCTGCTCCAGGTAGCACGAGACGGCGTTGGTCTGGTTCAGCTCACCCAGGTCCGTCCGGTACTGCCGGGTGTCGTTCGTGCCCGGGCTGCTGGCGCCCACGTGCTGGACCATCGCCGCGGCGCAGGCCTTGCCGGCCTTCGACACGTACATCACGTGCGTGCCGTACCGCGACGCGGGCTTCTTGCTCTCGCACGCCGCGCTGATCGCGTTGGAGTGCAACGGGACGTGCAGGTCCGCGCCCACCTTGTTCGAGTTGGCGATGTTCTTGCGCGTCAGGCCGTTGCCCCGCACCACCTTGTAGCCCCGCTCCAGGAGGTTGAGCTTGTCGGTGCTGCCGCCCTGGATGGTCGACATGGCGAGCCGGTAGGAGTTGCCGTTCTCGCTGAAGCCGCGGCAGCCGGTGTTGTCGTGGCAGACCGTGTCCCCGCGGTCGTGGCACGCCTGGGACAGGTAGATCACCTTGCCGTTCCAGTCGTCCGGCACGTAGGTCACGTCGGCGGCGGCTGACGGCGCCACGGCCAGCAGGCCGGCGGCGGCCACGAGCAGGGCGGTGAACACGGCCAGGAGCCGTCGGAGGGTGGTGCGCATCGTGGCCTCCTCAGCCCAGGTCGATCGGCAGGTCGGTCGCCGCGCACATGTCGCCGCCCGTGGCGTAGGCGAAGGCGAGGCAGTCCCCGTCGAGCGTGAACTTCACCGAGTCGACGGCGCCGTTGCTGTACGCCGTGAACAGGAGCGCCTGCCAGACGTCGCCCGGGTAGACCCCGGCGTCGGACAGCGCCTGCTCGAACCCGGCGGCGACGTCGACCGTCGCCTCGCCCTTGGTCAGGTGCACCTTGGTGGCCGCCAGGCCCGCGTCCGGCAGGTAGGAGGCCAGGACGTCGTCGACGGCGGTCGCCAGCGTCCGGGTCGGCCCGCCGTGCGTCACACGCTTCGCGCCCGCGGTGAGCTGGACGTCCTCCCCGGTGCCGCAGCCCAGGACCGGCGTGGTCGAGCCGTCCTCCGAACGCTTCCCCTCGGGGAGGTCCGAGCACGCGGTGTCCGGCTCGACGTCGTCCGCGGACGCCTGCGCGTCGAGCTCGGCGCGCTCCTCCCCGGTGCGGGAACCCGTCCCGCCGACGACGACGGTCCACCCGTCGAGCACGTCGGCCGACTCGTCGAGCCACTGCTCGGCGGCCGCCGGGTCCTGCGTGGTGTCGACCCGGACCACCTGGTCCTCCTCGGACACGTCGGTGACGACCGACTGGTCCAGCAGCTCCTGCCGGAGCTGAAGCTGCGCGGACACCTGGTCCCGGCCGGCGGCGCTGAACGCCGCCGCCGGGACGAGGAGCGCCACCGCTGCTGTCACGGCGATGATCCGGCGGTGCCGCCGGGCGGTACGTCCTAGTTCGACCACGTTGCCCCCTGATACGTGCTGACAAAGCCCTTTCGTCTTTCAACCACGTTAGGGCCGTGGTCAGGATCCGCAACGTTTCACGAAAGTGTGGCGCTGGCTTGCGTCATGGTGCGTCGGCAAGCGCGTGGCCTGGGCACTAACAGCCGGCGAGGGCCACCTCCTCTCCGCGGACGACGAGCGCGACGGTGCCGCACGCGTCGGTGCGCACCACCGCGGCGCCGACGCCCGCGTACAGGTCGAGCGCCTCGTCGGTGGGGTGCCCGTACTCGTTGTCCCGGCCGGCGGACACGAGCGCGACCGCCGGACGCAGCCGCTCCGCGAGCTCGCGGGACTGCACCGCGGACCCGTGGTGCGCGATCTTCACGACGTCGGCGCGCCCCGTCAGCGGCACCAGCGCCTCCTGGCCGGCGTCCTCCAGGTCGCCCAGCAGGAGCACGTCCAGCCCGGCGACCCGTGCGGACAGCACCACGCTGGAGTCGTTCGCACCCGTTCCCGCGCCCGCCTGCAACACCCGCCAGGCGAGGGTCCCGGCCGTCCCCCGGTCGCCGGTCCCGGCGGCCCGCACCGGGACGCCGGCCGCGGCCAGGGCCGCCTCGGTCGCGCCGGCGTTCGCCGCCGGCTCCGGCACCGGGGACACGAGCGCCGCCACGACCTCGCGCCCGGCGAGCACCGGCCCGAGGCCACCCACGTGGTCGGCGTGGAAGTGGGTCAGCACGAGCAGGTCGACCCGCTCGACCCCCAGCCGGTCGAGGCACCGGCCCGCCGCGGGACCGTCGGGGCCGACGTCCACCACCACGGCCGACGCCGGACCGGTGCGGAGCGCGAGTGCGTCCCCCTGCCCGACGTCGCACGCCGCGACCTGCCAGTCCGTCGGCAGCCCGGTGCGGGCCACGAGCCGGGGTACCGCGACGGCGACGACCAGCGCCGCCGCCGACGCGGCCGCCAGGAGCACGACGAACCGGGCCCGGGTCAGCCGCCGGCGCCGCGCGGCCAGGGCCTCGCGCAGGCCGGAACGAGCCGCCGCGCGCCAGGACTCGGGCCAGCCCGGGCGCGGTGCGCGCCGCAGCGCCGCCCACAGCGCCAGCCCGGTGAGCGCCGCGAGCAGAACTGCGCCCGCCGGTCCGCCCAGCCAGGGGACGGCCGCACCGGGCAGCGCGGCGCACCGGTGCGCGACCGCGGCGATCCACCAGGTGGCGCCGCTCGCGGCCCAGGCCACCGGTCCGGCGACGGCCGGGAGCCAGGGTGCGAGCACCGTGGCGAGCAGGCCGAGCACGGTCGCCGGTACCAGCGCCGGCCCGGCCAGGAGGTTGGCGAGCACCGAGACCGTCGAGACCGACGGGTCGAGGAGCACCAGGATCGGACCGCACGCGACCTGCGCCGCGAGCGGGACGGCCACCGCGTACGCCAGGGCCTGGCCCGTCCAGGGTGCCAGCCGCGCGCTCAGCGGCGCCGTGAGCAGCACCAGCCCCGCCGTCGCCGCGGCCGACAGGGCGAACCCGAACGAGCGGGACAGCCACGGGTCGACCACCAGCAGCCCCACCACGGACCCCGCGAGCGCGGGCACCGCCTGGGACGGCCGGCCGAGCGCCGTGCCGGTGAGCGCGAACGCCGCCATGACCGCGGCCCGGAGCACGGCGGGTTCGGGCCGGACCAGCAGCACGAAGGCCAGGGCGGCGAGCCCGATGACGAGCACCCGGACGGGCCGGGGCAGCCGGGCGGCCGAGCAGAGCAGGGTCAGGGCGGCGACCACGACCGCGAAATGGCCCCCGGAGACCGCCGTGATGTGGGTCAGGCCCGTGACGCGCATGTCCTCGGAGATGTCGTCGGGAAGCCGGGTGGTGTCGCCGATCGCGGCCCCCGGAACGAGCCCCCGCGCCTGCGGGGACAGCGGGTCGGTGACCTCCAGGAGGGCAGCGCGGTGGGTGTCGAGCACCCGGAGCGCGGCCGGCGGCGCCCGGATCTCGGCGGCGCTCCGGGCGCTCAGCCGGGCGGTCTCGGCGGCGCCGGGGTCGGCGGGACGCAGCGGGCCCGTGACGGTCACGGTCGCGCCGTACCGGGGCGTGGCATCCGACAGCACCTGGACGTGCGCCCGGGCCGATGACTCGACCCCGCGGGCGTCGACGGTCCGGGCGGCAAGGACCCAGCGCTGCCGGCCCGCGCCCGGGGCGAACGAGAACGGCTCGGGCTGGGACACCACGACGCCGGTGAGGGTCGCGGTCACGCGCTGCTCCGCCAGCTCGGCGAGCGGCGCTCGGCCGGCGAGCTGGACGTGCGCGGAGAGCGTGACCGCGAGGACGCCGGCGGCGGCCAGGGCGAGGTGTGCGGGGACGGAGTGCAGGGCGAGGCTCCGGGCCGCGCGACGCCGGGAGGTCGCCCCGGCGGTCCTCGGGCCGAGAGCCGGCCAGAGGCATGCCACAGCGGCCACAACCCCGATCACCAGGGAGAACACCACCGTCGCCGGCCCGGTCCAGGCCGCCGCCGGGCCGGTCAGCGACCAGGCGGCGACCCAGGCCGCGAGGGCGGCGGGCACGAGCCGGAGGTCGGTCATGGGCCCACCCGCGCGGTGTCGCGGAGCTCGTCCAGGGTGGCGGGGCCGATGCCCGGCACGTCGTCCAGCTCGTCCACGCTCGCGAACGCCCCGTTCGTGTCGCGCCACTCGACGATCGCCTTCGCGATCGACGGCCCGACTCCGGGAAGGGCCTCCAGCGCCGCCGCGTCGGCGGTGTTGATGTCGACGGCGCCCGTTCCCGCCCCGCCGGCGGGACCACCGGTCCCGCCACCGGCCGAACCGCCGGCACCGGCCGCCGCTCCGGGGACGGGCTCACCCGGCTTCGGCACGTAGAGCTGCTCGCCGTCCACCACGGTGCGGGCCAGGTTGACCGCCGTGAGGTCGGCCTTGCGGGTCACGCCGCCGGCGGCCTGGACGGCGTCGGCCACGCGGGCGCCGTCCGGCAGGGTGACCAGGCCTGGCTCGGCGACCTCGCCGACCACGTGCACCAGCAGGCCACCCGAGGCCCCGGCCGACTTGCCTGCGCCGTCACCATCCGCTCCGCCGTCGTCCGTTCCGCCGTCGCCGGCACCGTCGCCGTCCGCCCCCGAGGCCAGCTCACCCGGCCCCTCGTCGCCGGTGCCCGGCGCCGCCTCCGTCGTCCCGCTGCCGGCACCGACCGGGGCCAGCGCCTCGACGCCGTCGCCGCGCAGGGCGAAGGCGGCCACACCCACTCCGAGCAGGAGCACCGCCACGACCGCGACCGCCGCCGTCGTGCCGGTCAGGGCCCAGCGGCGGGCGCCGCGCTCGGCCCGCGGGTCGGCGGGATGACCGTGCGCGGCCGCGTAGGCCGCGGCCACGCCCGAGGTGGAGCGCCGGGCGCGCAGTCGCTCCACCAGGTCGTCGGCCTCCGTCCTGGCGTCGGGCACACCGTCCGCAGCCGGGCCGGCATCGGCTACCGGTTCGGTGACGGACGGCATGGCGACGGACGGCATGGCGGCAGTCGGCATGGTGGCGGACGGCCCGGCGCCGGACAACGGTTGAGCTCCCGGGCCGTCGGACCCGCGCACCGGGCCGAACGGCCAGGGATCAGGGCGGCGCTGCTGCGCGGTCTCTGGCTGCATGACTCAGGACGCTAGGCGGGTCGGGCAGGCCGCGGACGGGCCCCGTGGTCCGCCTGTGCACAGACCCCGAGAACGAGCCCCTGTGGTCGGGCTCGCACCCGCGCGGCGCCGTCACGAGGGTCTGTCCTCGCCGCCAACGAGAGCCCCACGAGTTTCGTCCGCGGCCACCGATGAGTTCCGCCGGACGCCGTCGTCGGACCTGACGAACGCGCGCGAACCCGAGCAGCACAAGCGGTCCCGGACCGCGCGGAAGAGATCAGGAGCGAGCACCATGACCGAGAAGAAGACCCACGTCCTCGACGTGCCGGGCGCCGTCCTCACCTACGACGTGCGCGAGGCGGCCGCGCCGTCCGACGAGCCGACGCTGCTCATGATCGGCCTGCCGATGGGCGCCGAGGGCTTCACCACGCTGGCCGGCCACTTCACCGACCGGAGGGTGGTCACCTACGACCCGCGCGGCGTGGAGCGCAGCACCCGCAAGGGCACGCAGCCGCCCATGATCACCGACCACGCCGACGACGTGCACCGGATCATCGAGGCCGTCGGGGGCGGCCCGGTGGACCTCGTCGCCTCCAGCGGCGGCGCCGTCGTGGCGCTCGAGCTGGCGGCGACCCACCCGGGGGACGTGCGGACCGTCGTCGCGCACGAGCCGCCCCTGCCCGTCATCCTGCCGGACCGGGAGGCCATGTTCGCCGCGATGAAGGACATCCACGACACCTACCAGGCCAAGGGCCTGGGGGCCGGGATGGCGAAGTTCATCGCGCTCGTCATGGCGAAGGGCGAGATCACCGCGGACTACGTCAACCAGCCCGACCCGGACCCGGCCATGTTCGGCCTGCCGACGCAGGACGACGGCACGCGCGACGACCTGATGCTGAGCGTCAACATGGTCGCGCTGCCCTCGTACGAGCCCGACTGGGCGACTCTCAAGGCGGGGACCCCGGAGGTGCTGATCGCGGTCGGCGAGGACACGAACGACGAGATGACCGGCCGTTCCTCGCGTGCGGCCGCCGCGCTGCTCGACGCCGAGGCGATCGTGTTCCCCGGGGGCCACGGCGGTTTCGGCGGCGG
This sequence comes from Promicromonospora sp. NPDC057488, assembly GCF_042802395.1. Classification (NCBI taxonomy): domain Bacteria; kingdom Bacillati; phylum Actinomycetota; class Actinomycetes; order Micrococcales; family Promicromonosporaceae; genus Promicromonospora; species Promicromonospora sp. NPDC057488. The sequence continues at coordinate 18,435 of NZ_JBHVEG010000078.1, read as the reverse complement.
GGAGTACGGGCAGCCGGCCGACAAGCCCGTCGAGTTCGCGGCGCGGCTGCGTGAGGTCCTCGGGCGCTGAGCCAGACCCTCGCGTCAGTGGCTGTGGTCGCCCAGGTCCGCGACGACGACGGCGAGCGTGCCCGGGCCGACGTGCACCCCGAGGACGGCGCTCAGCGGCGTGACCTCGACGTCCGCCCGGGTGCGGGTGTGCAGGCGGCCGGCCAGGGCCTGGGCCCGGTCGTGGGCGCCGAAGTGGTGCACGGCGACGACGGGGCGCCTGGCGCGCGCGACGAAGTCGGCGGCCTGCTCCAGGAGCCGCTCCGCGCCGGCCGCGCGGGTGCGCACGCGCTGGGAGAGCACGACCGCGCCGTCGGACAGCCGCAGGATCGGCTTGACGCCCAGGACCGTGCCGAGCGCGGCCGCAGGGCCGGAGAGCCGGCCGCCGCGGCGCAGGTGCTCCAGGGTGTCGACGACGAACACGGCGTCGGCGGTCCCGGCTACCTCGATGGCGCGCGCGGCGACGTGGGCGGCGTCGGCCCCGGCTGCCGCGCACTCCGCGGCGGCCCGGGCGGCGAAGCCGAGCCCGGCCGCTGCTGTCCGGGAGTCGACGGCGCGCACCTGCAGGGGCGACCGGGCGGCGGCGGTGCCGGCCGAGCCGACGGTGCCCGACAGCGCTCCCGACAGGTGCACCGAGACGACCGACCGGACGCCCTGCTCGCCGAGGGCGCGGTAGACCGCGGCGAACGCCTCGGGCGACGGCTGCGAGGTGGTGACCTGCTCGCCCTCGGAGACCAGCTCGGCCAGGCGGTCGGGGGTGATGTCCTCGCCCTCCGCGTACGCCTCGTCGCCGACCAGGACGCGCAGCGGCACCACGACCGGGCCGCCCGGCAGACCGGCGGGCAGGCAGGCGGTGGAGTCGGTGACGACCCGCACCTCCTGGGGTGCCGGGCGGGAAGGACGACGACGGTTGCGCATGACCGCGACACTCTATCCGTGCCGGGAACCCGACGGCGAAACGCGGCGGAGCCTCCCCGCGCGCGGCTCCTGGGCCCGACTTAGCATCCGAGACATGCCCGATGCATCGACGCCAGATCTCGCCGCTCTGCGCGAGGCCGCCGCCGCGGCCCAGAAGGCCCTGGAGGAGGCGGAGCGGGCCGCCGCGCCCGCAGCCCCCGGGACCGGCGACGAGGCGGCGCCGTCCGCCCCGTCGGAGGAGGCCGCCCCGGCACAGGAGGCCGCCCCGCCGTCCGCCGGTGATGAGCCTGCCCCGGGCGAGACCCCGCAGGGTTACGCCGCCGAGGTCGCCGCCGGCTATGCCGCGGAGGCCACGCTGCCGCTGGGCGCCCTCCTGGAGGGCGAACCGGGCGGCGAGGCGACGCCGAACTCGCAGGTCCAGGTGGGTTTCGCCCTGTCGATGCTGAACCGGCACGGCCTGGTCGCGGGCGCCACGGGAACCGGCAAGACCAAGACGCTGCAGGGCATGGCCGAGGGGCTGTCCCTGGCCGGGGTGCCGGTGTTCCTGGCCGACGTCAAGGGCGACCTGTCGGGCCTGGCGCTGCCGGGCCCGGACAACCCGAAGGTCGCGGCGCGCGCGGCGAGCATCGGGCAGGACTGGACGCCCACCCGGTACCCGGTCGAGTTCTACTCGCTGGGCGGCCTGGGCAAGGGGGTACCGATCCGGACGACGGTCACCGACTTCGGGCCGATCCTGATGTCCAAGGTGCTGGGGCTGAACGAGACGCAGGAGTCGAGCCTGACCCTGATGTTCCACTGGGCCGACAAGAAGGGTCTGGCGCTGCTGGACCTCAAGGACCTGCAGTCGGTGATCGCCTACCTGACCTCGGACGAGGGCAAGGCCGAGCTCAAGGGGATCGGCGGGGTCTCGGCGGCGACGGCGGGCGTCATCCTGCGCGAGATCGTGGGCCTGGAGGGGCAGGGCGCCGACGTGTTCTTCGGCGAGCCGGCGTTCGCGACGTCGGACCTGATCGCGACGCAGGGCGACCTCGGCGTGCTGAGCGTGCTGGAGCTCCCCGCGGTCCAGGACCGGCCGCAGCTGTTCTCGACGTTCCTCATGTGGCTGCTCGCGGACCTCTTCCAGGACCTGCCCGAGGTGGGCGACGCCGACAAGCCCAAGCTCGTGTTCTTCTTCGACGAGGCGCACCTGCTGTTCACGGACGCGTCCAAGGACTTCCTGCAGCAGGTGGTGCAGACGGTCCGGCTGATCCGGTCCAAGGGCGTGGGCGTGTTCTTCGTGACGCAGTCGCCCAAGGACGTGCCGTCCGACGTGCTGGCGCAGCTCGGCAACCGGGTGCAGCACGCGCTGCGCGCCTTCACGCCCGACGACGCGACCGCGCTGCGGGCCGCCGCGCGCACGTTCCCGAAGTCGCCGTACGACCTGGAGCGCCTGCTGCAGGAGCTCGGCACCGGCGAGGCCGTGGTCACGGTGCTCACGGAGAAGGGCGCGCCGTCGCCCGTCGCGTGGACGCGGGTGCGGGCGCCGCAGGCGTCGATGGAGCCGGCGGGCGACGCGGAGATCGACCGGGTGGTCGCGGCCTCCCCCGGTCAGGCGAGGTACGGGACGGCGGTCGACGCGGAGTCGGCGTTCGAGCTGCTCCAGGCGAAGGCGCAGGAGCAGGAAGCCGCCCGTGCCGCCGCCGAGGGGTCCGCGACCGCGGCTGAGGACGAGCGGGAGCTCGCCAAGGAACGCGCCCGGCTCGAGAAGGAGGCCGCGACCCGGGAGCGCACGGAGGCCAAGCACAAGGAGCAGGCGGCCCGCGACCGGAACCGCGTGGTGGGCTCGCTGGCGAAGACGGCGGGCACGGTGCTGGTCCGCGAGCTGACCCGCTCCCTGTTCGGCACCCGCAAGCGCTGAGCAGCGAGACCCCCCGGACGCGCGACAGCCCCCGACTGTGCGGGGGCTGAAGGCAGGGCGCTGGGGATCTCTCCCTCGGCGTCCTTTCACTCTAGGCCCGGGACCGGTCACGGGCCACAGGGGGCCGTGACCGGTCCACGGACCGGACGCTCGACTAGGCCGGGACGATGTTGACCAGCTTCGGCGCCCGGACGATCACCTTGCGCACGCCGCGGCCGTCCAGGAACTTGACCACGTTCGGCTCGGCCAGGGCCGTCGCCTCCAGGTCCTCCGCGGAGATGTCCGGGGCGACCTCGAACTTGGCACGCACCTTGCCCTGCACCTGGACCACGCACGTCACGGTGTCCTGCACGAGGTACTGGTCGTCCGCGGCCGGGAACGGCGCGTGCGCCAGCGACTCCTCGTGGCCGAGGCGGGACCACAGCTCCTCCGCGATGTGCGGCGCGATGGGCGCCGTCATCAGGACGAGGGGCTCCACGGCCGAGCGCGGCACGGCCGGCAGGCCCGTGAGGTGGTTGTTCAGGGTGATGAGCTTGGCGATCGCGGTGTTGGGCCGCATGTTCTCCATCTCGAGACGCACGTCGGCGATGGCGCGGTGCACCGCGCGCAGCGTCGCGGTGTCGGCCTCGTCGTCGGTGACGGTGAGCTCACCGGTCTCCTCCGAGACGACGTTGCGCCACAGCCGCTGCAGGAACCGCTGCGACCCGACGACGGCGCGCGTCTCCCACGGGCGCGACAGGTCCAGCGGGCCCATCGACATCTCGTAGACGCGGAACGTGTCGGCACCGTACTGCTCGTACATCTCGTCGGGCGTCACGACGTTCTTGAGCGACTTGCCCATCTTCCCGTACTCACGGTTGACGGGCTGGCCCTGCCACGTGAAGCCGGTCTGCTCGTCGCCCTCGACCTCCTCGGCGGGCACGTACTGGCCGCGCGAGTCGGTGTAGGCGTACGCCTGGATGTAGCCCTGGTTGAAGAGCTTGCCGAACGGCTCGACGGCCGTGACGTGGCCCAGGTCGAACAGCACCTTGTGCCAGAACCGCGCGTACAGCAGGTGCAGCACCGCGTGCTCCACGCCGCCCACGTAGAGGTCGACGCCGCCGGCCGGGCCGGACGTCGGGTTGTGCTGCGGCCCCAGCCAGTAGTTCTCCAGCTCGGGCAGCGCGGCCGCCGAGGTCTCGGCGGGGTCGAGGTAGCGCAGGTAGTACCAGCACGACCCGGCCCAGTTGGGCATCGTGTTGGTGTCGCGGCGGTACTTCTTGGGCCCGTCGCCGAGGTCCAGGGTGACGTGCACCCAGTCGTCGTTGCGGCCCAGCGGCGCCTCGGGCTCGGAGTTCGCGTCCTCCGGGTCGAAGGTGCGCGGCGCGTAGTCCGGCACGTCCGGCAGGTCCACCGGCAGCATCGCGTCGGGGATCGCGACCGGGCGGTCGTCCTCGTCCCACACCACGGGGAACGGCTCGCCCCAGTAGCGCTGGCGGCTGAACAGCCAGTCGTTGAGGCGGTAGGTGGTGGTGCCCTCGCCGATGTTCCTGCTCTCCAGCCAGGCGATGATCTTCGCCTTGGCCTCGACGACGCCGAGGCCGTCGAGCGAGATCTCGTCGTTCGCGGACCGCACGGCGACGCCGTCGCCCGCGTACGCCCCGGTGTGGCCCTCGGGCAGGCCGCCGGCGGGCTCGACCGTGTGGATCACCGGCAGGTCGTAGGCCTCGGCGAACGCGAAGTCGCGCTCGTCGCCGCCGGGCACGGCCATGATGGCGCCGGTGCCGTAGCCCATGAGGACGTAGTCCGCGGTGAAGACCGGGACCTGCAGCCCGCTGACCGGGTTCACGGCCAGGTGGCCCGTGAAGACGCCGGTCTTCTTGCCGGCGTCGGCCTGCCGCTCGACGGCCGTCTTGGCGGACGACTCGCGGCGGTAGGCGGCGACGGCCTCGACCGGGGTGTCGTACCCGCCGGTCCACGCGGAGCGCGTGCCGTCGGGCCAGGCCGTGGGGACCTCGTCCAGCAGCGGGTGCTCGGGGGCCACCACCATGAACGTGGCGCCGAACAGCGTGTCGGGGCGGGTGGTGAAGACCTCCAGCGAGCCCGCCGCACCGGCCGGGTCGCCCTCGGCGGTGCCGACGACGTCGAACCGGACGTTGGCGCCCGTGGAGCGGCCGATCCAGTTGCGCTGCATGGACTTGACCTTGTCCGGCCAGTCGATGAGCTCCAGGTCGTCCGTGAGGCGGTCCGCGTAGGCGGTGATGCGCATCTTCCACTGGCGCAGGTTGCGCTGGAAGACCGGGAAGTTGCCGCGCTCGGAGCGGCCGTCGGCGGTGACCTCCTCGTTCGCGAGGACGGTACCCAGGCCCGGGCACCAGTTGACCGGCGAGGAGTCGATGTAGGCGAGCCGCTGGCCGTCGACGACGTCGCGCTGCTCGAGCTCGCTCAGCCCGGCCCAGACGGCGCCGCCGGCGTTGTCGCCGTCGTGCCCGGGGACGGGCCGCGTGCCCGCGGCGAGCTCGGCGCGCAGCTCCGCGATGGGGCGCGCGCGGCCCTTGCCGTCGCCGGAGCCCGTGACGGGTCCGGGACGCTCGGCGTCGGCGTCGTACCAGGACTCGAAGATCTGCAGGAAGATCCACTGCGTCCAGCGGACGTACTCGGGGTCGATCGTCGCGAAGGTGCGGCGCGGGTCGTGGCCCAGGCCGAGGCGGCGCAGCTGGCGCCGCATGTTGCCGATGTTGGCCTCGGTCGTCGTCCGCGGGTGCTGCCCCGTCTGGACGGCGTACTGCTCGGCGGGCAGGCCGAAGGCGTCGTAGCCCAGCGCGTGCAGCACGTTGTCGCCGCGCATGCGGCGGAAACGCCCGGTGACGTCGGTGGCGATGTAGCCCAGCGGGTGACCCACGTGCAGGCCCGCACCCGAGGGGTACGGGAACATGTCCATGATGAAGTACGGGTCACCCTGCGCCGGGCTCCCGCCCGGCCCCGTAAGTCGCCCCTGCGGGTTCGCCGCGTGGAACGTGCCCCGCTCCTCCCAGATGTCCTGCCAGCGCAGCTCGATCTGCTGCGCGAGGGCGGGGGTGTAGCGGAAACGGGGCTCGTCGGGAGACGTGGTGCGCTCGGGTGCGTCGGGCATGGTCACCCGGCCGAGTCTACCGACCGCGCGGGTAGGCGGCCCTCGTTCGTCCACAGGCTCCAGGGTTCATCCGACATTCGCCCCCGCCTCCCCCGAAGTTCTCTGCCCGGGTGCTCGAATGGCGCGCATGATGCCCTTGTCGCGAAAGATCCTCGCCGTCAGCATCGCCGCCGCCACCGTGTGGACGGCCTCGACCGCCGCCGCCGCTCCGGTGCCCGGCACCCCACCCACCACCGTGACCGCCGGAGAGAGGACCAGGACCGCCACCATGCCCGCCACCCCGTCCACCGGCCGCGCCGACCACGTCGTCCTCCTGGCCCTGGACGGGTTCGACGTCGAGTACCTCGACCTGGTGCGCGACGGCGCCGGCTCCACCCGCCCGGCCGAGATGCCGAACCTGCGCGCACTGCTGCGCGAGGGCAGCGTCACCACCTCGTCCGGCGTGATGACGTCGATCACCAACCCGTCGTGGTCCTCGGTCGCCACGGGCGCCTGGCCCGAGACCCACCGCAACACCGCCTACTGGTTCGACGCCGCGAGCAACACCGCGCGCGGCCAGCAGCGCGACCTCGCGGTGCCCACGATCGCCCAGTCGATCCGGGAGCAGGGCGGCACCGTGTTCTCCGCGCAGTGGTTCATCCTGCAGAACTACGGCGTCACCTTCGGCGACCCGGACGGCCTGTACACGCAGCCCGGCGGCGACTGCGCACGCCGCACCGACGACGTCGTGTCCGTGCTGCGCGGCGAGCCCGTCAGCTCGAACGGCGAGCTGGTCCGCACCACCGGGATCCCCGACCTGATCACGGTCTACTGCGACACGCTCGACGCGATCGGGCACTCCGGCGGCGACGCCGACCCGCGCATCCCCGGCGCGCTGGAGGACATCGACCGGCAGATCGGCCGTATCGTCGCCGCCACGAAGGAGGCGGGCGTCTACGACGACACCGCGTTCGTCGTCACGGGCGACCACGGCATGACCACCTTCGACAAGGGCTTCGCCGCCGAGGGGCTCGCCGCGATCGAGGCCGCCGGCTTCACGCCGCAGGTCCTGACCAGCGGGCAGACGCCGGCGGCCGGCACCGACGTCGCGATCGTCGTCGGCGGGGTCGCGGACGTGCGGATCATCGGCGAGCGGGCGGGCGACCGAGCCGCCGTCCGCCGCCTGGAGCGGGCGCTGACGGCGCTGCCGCAGGTGCGCAACGTGTTCGACAAGGCGGAGCAGCGCCGCCTGCGGATGAGCCCGAACTACGGTGACCTGGTCGTCGAGCCCGAGCCGGGCTGGTCGTTCGGGGCCACGCCCGCCGCCCCGGCCGGGCGGCACGGGGCGACCACCGAGCTGCGCGTGCCGCTGGTCCTCGCCGGTGCCGGGGTCCGGCCGGGTGCGCACCCGCGCGACCCGCGGCACGTCGACGTCGCGCCGACGATCTCGGCGCTGCTGGGCTACGCACCGCCGTCGGGCAGCGAGGGCCGGGTGCTGCGCGAGGCGCTGAGCCGCTAGGCCGCGCCCCCGCCACCAGCTCCGTCGCCGTCACCAGGCCCGTCCGCCCCGCCCCCGTCCGCACCCGCCAGCTCGCGCAGCAGGTCGACGAACGGGGGCACGGGCGGGCCCTGCACGTCGGTGTGCCACAGCACCGTGTAGTCGATGGTGGGCCCGTCCTGGAACGGGACGAACGCGATCCCGGGCCGGGCGTGGAACTGGGCGGCGCGCGCGGCCACGATGGAGCCACCGAGCCCGGCGGCGACGAGCGCGGGCACCTCGGGCCAATACGTGTACGACGGCCCCCGGCGGACGGGGCGGCCCATGGGCGTGTACCGGGGCAGGTGGAGGTCCTCGGCCGAGCGCGGGAGCTCGAAGCGCAGCGAGACGATCGGGATGTCGGCCAGGTCCTCCAGCGTGACGCTCTCGCGGCTCGCCAGCGGGTGGCCGGCCGGGACCATGAGGGCGCGGGGCTCACGGAAGAGCACCGGCCCGGCCACGATGGAGCCGAACGCGGGGAACTCGACGAGCTGGAGGTCCAGCTCGCCCCGCTGCAGCGGACCGTACGGGTCGTCGAACTGGACCTCGCGGATCTGCACGGTCCAGCCGGGGTGCAGGTGACCGAACCGCTCGCCCGCCCGCAGGACCAGGTCGGCGCACCAGGGGGTGGTGTAGCCGACGCGCAGGGTGCCGGTGGTGCCGTGCGCCCGCGCGGTGGCCCGCTCGACCGCCGCCTGGATCTGCTGGTGCGCGGGCAGCAGCTCGTCGCGCAGCTGCCGGCCGAGCGGGGTGAGGCGGACCACCCGGGAGGTGCGCTCGAACAGGGGCGCGCCGATGCGCCGCTCCTGCCTCTTGATGGTGTGACTGATCCGGGACGGCGTGACGTGCAGCCGCTCGGCGGTGCGGCCGAAGTGGAGCTCCTCGGCCAGCGCCAGGAAGATCTCGATGTCGCGCAGCTCCATCGACGTCAGCGGACGGCCGCGGTCAGAACGACGCGACCAGGTCCCCGCCCACCGCGATCATCAGCCAAGCCACGGCGACGACGTACCCGATGACCAGGATGATGTGCCGGTTGCCGACCATGACGCTGCGCAGGCCGGCGCCCGCACGCAGGTCGCCCGACTGCACGCCCCGCACCAGCTGGTACCAGAGCAGCGGCCACATGATGGTCCACACGACCATGCAGTAGGCGCACAGCGCGACGATCGCGTAGAAGCTCGTCCACATCAGGAAGAACACGAGCGCCTGACCCAGCACGGTGCCGACCAGCAGCGACATCCAGTACCAGCGCGGCAGGCGGGCACCGATCAGCAGCACGACGCCCGTGGTGATCACCACGGGGAACGCCGCGACGCCCAGGTACGGGTTCGGGAAGCCGAGCAGCGCGCCCTGCCACGAGGACATCGCGGCGCCGCAGTCGATGAAGAGGTTGATGCTGCAGGACGCCGTCCGGTCCGGGTCGAGCAGCTTGAGGTACTTCTCCCAGGCCAGGGCGAACGAGGCGGCGAAGCCGACCGCGCCCAGCACCACCAGGAGCAGCGCCATGGCCCGGCCGCCGAGCGGCCTGGGGCCGGGTGCGGCGACATCGTTCGCGCTGTCCAACGAGCTCTCCGACGACGTCGTGGTCGCCCCGGTATCGGTCACCCGCCTTACGCTACCGGGGCAGGCTGGGACATTGCTGAATCCTGGGTCACAGCGGGGTCTCCGTGTGCTGGTGCACGACTCGCTGCCGCCCGAACGCCAGGATCATGCCGAGGCCCAGCACGGTGACCACGGCGCCGGCCCAGGCGGGCGCCAGGTAGCCCCAGCCGGCGTCGATGACGACGCCGCCGAGGAACGCGCCCGCACCGTTGGCGACGTTGAGCCCGGCGTGGCACAGCGCCGCGCCGAGCGACGGCGCGCCGGGCGACAGGTCCATGAGCCGGGTCTGGAACGCGAGGCCCAGCATCTGTGAGGTGACGCCCAGCAGGAACAGGGAGACCAGCGCGGGCACCACCGACGCGCCGGTCAGCGCGAACAGGACGAGCGAGGCCGCTGTGGCCACGAAGCCGATCAGGACGGCGCGCAGCACGCCGCGGTCGGCGAGCCGCCCGCCGATCTGCGTGCCCACGGTCATGCCGACGCCGAACAGGGCCAGCACCCACGGCACGGCGCCGCCCGGAAGGCCGGTCACGCCCGTCATGGTGGGGGCCACGTAGGTGTAGACGGCGAACATGCCGCCGAACCCGATGGCCCCGGCCACGAACGCGAACCACAGCGGGGCGTTGCGCAGGGTGGCCAGCTCTGTGCGCACCGAGCGGCCCTCGCCGCCCGCGCCGGCCGGGATCAGGCGCCAGAGCCCGGCGAGCGTCGCGATCCCGAGCGCGCCGATCAGCACGTAGGACGTGCGCCAGCCGAAGGCCTGCCCCACCCACGTGGACAGCGGCACGCCGACGACGTTCGCGATGGTCAGGCCGGTCATCATCGTCGCGACCGCCCGGCCGCGCTGGGCCGGCCCGGCCACGGCGGCACCGACCGCGGCGCCGACGCCGAAGAACGCGCCGTGCGGCAGGCCCGCGAGGAACCGGCCGGCCACCAGCCAGCCGATGTCGGGCGCGGCGGCGGACAGCACGTTCGCGACCGTGTAGAAGCCCATCAGCGCGAGCAGCAGGCGCTTGCGCGACATGCGCGCCGCGGCCACGGTCAGCAGCGGCGCCCCGACGACGACGCCGAGCGCGTACGCCGTGATGGTGTGCCCCACCTGGGGGTCGGTCGCGCCGAGGTCGGCGCCGACGTCGGGCAGCAGGCCCATCGCGGCGAACTCGGTGGTGCCGATGGTGAACCCGCCCACGGCGAGCGCCACGAGCGCGGGCGCCGCCCGGCGCATGGAGCCGGGTTCGCCCGCCTGGTCCGGGGCGTTCTGGGGTGCGCTGGTCGCCATGGGTACTCCGGGAGTCGTATCGATTCGGGGGATGCGTCGGCGACACCGGCGACGAAGTGTTGAGGGACGGGAGAAGACTACTCCTGAGCCACCCACACGCGGGAGGCCGCCAGGAGTCCGAGATCGGCCACACGCTCGTCGCCGTCCGCCCCCGGGACGGGCGGACAGGTCCAGGCGACGGCGACCGTGCCGGCGAACTCGCGCCGCGTCGTGACCTCCACCCGGATGTCCAGGTCCAGGCCCAGCTCGGCGAGGTAGCGCAGGGCCTCCGGGTCGGCGTCCGAGATGCGCACCACGGTGCCCGCGTCGCCCGCGTGCATCGACGACAGCGGCACGGCGTCGGGCCGCACCACGGTGCCGTCCGCCGCCGGGATCGGGTCGCCGTGCGGGTCGCGCGACGGGTTGCCCAGCCGCTCCGCCATCCGCTCCACGAACACGTCGGAGACCGCGTGCTCCAGCACCTCGGCCTCGTCGTGCACCTCGTCCCAGCCGTACCCGAGCTGTTCCACGAGGAACGTCTCCAGCAGCCGGTGCCGGCGCACCATCACCAGTGCGAGCCGGCGGCCGTCGTCCGTCAGCCGGATCGCGCCATACCGCTCGTGCTCCAGGAGCCCCTGCCCGCTCAGGCGGCGCACGGTCTCGGACACCGTGGACGCGCCCACCCCGAGGCGGTCGGCCAGGTGCTTGGTGGTCACCTTCTCGTCCGACCACTCCTGGGCCGACCACACGGCCTTCAGGTAGTCCTGGGCGACGGGCGTCAGCTCGGCCGGGTCGGTAGTGATCTCCACGCCCCGAGCCTAGTTGCCCGACGGCGAGGACGACGGCGTGCTTCCGGCACCCGGGACGTCCCCGGGCTCCTCGTCGGGCACCTCGGCGGGCAGCGGGACCGTCGGCGGGATCGCCTGCCGCTCGCTCACGGCCGCCTCCCCCTCGGGCGTGACCTCCACGAGCTGCCAGTCCACGAACCGGCGCCGCTCCCGGTCGAACCGCAGCACCGTCATCTCGGAGGTGTCGCGCAGCGGCCCCACCGACGTGTTGCCCTTGCTGGCTCCACCCGTGCTCGCGTTGACGTACCGCACCCCGTAGCCGACGACGTCCGGCCCGATCCGCGTGTGCATGTGCCCCGAGAGCTGGAACGGCACGCAGCCCGACTCCAGGGCCGCGTCACCCACGGCGGGCTGGTGGATCAGCAGCAGGTCCACGCGGTCCTCGCCCGTGTACCCGCCGAGCCCCGGCTCGCCGGCCGCCTCGCACGCCGTGTCCCGCAGCCGCTCCCCGGCCTCCGCGGGCGTCTCCTCGCGCGCGACCACGGTGCCGCCGCCGATCCGCGTCTCCAGCGGGTCCCGGTCGCCCAGGATCCGCACGCCCTCCACCTCGACCACCTCGCCGTCGAGCACGACCTGGCGGTTGGCCAGCTCCGTGGCAGTCGTCAGGCGCGAGTCGTGGTTGCCGTCCGAGACGACGAACGGGACGCCGTCCGGCACCGCGGAGGCGAACGAGTCCACGCACACCGACTCCACGCTCGTGCCGTTGATCGTGGTGTCCCCCGCGTTCAGCATGACGTCGGGCGCCAGGCTGTCCGCGAGGTCCCGGATCAGCGGCGTCATCCCCGTGTTGCAGTGCAGGTCCGAGACCACCAGGAACGTCACGTAGTCCGGGGCGCCCGGGTCCGCCGACGCCGTGGCGCCGTCCTCCGCGCCGTCGGCCGCGGCCGCGTCCTGCTCGGCGACCCGCGCGTCCCACGCGGCCATCAGCTTCTCCCGCGCGCCCGCGTAGAACACCTCGTTCGCCTGGTACGTGTCCACGAGCTGACCGCTGTACGTGTCGATCACGCCCGCCAGCCGGCCCGTGATCCGCGCACCCTCCAGGGCCGTCCCCGCGAACACCGGCGACGCGGGCAGCGCCGCACGTTCCTCGGGTCCGGCGCTCGCCGTCGCGGTCGCGGCCACCAGCACGACGACGACGGCGGCGGCGGTGATCTCCCAGGTGCGGGCCGCCATGACCCGGCCGAGCTCCCGCCGTCGGGCGGCGCCGAGCAGGAGCCGCAGGCCGTAGGCGCCGCCGACCAGCACGACCGCCGCGACGGCCGTACCGCGCAGGGCGTCCCAGACCAGCGCCGTCGCCACGGTCCGCACCGTCTGCTGCGGGGTGTCGAAGAACTGGAGGTACCCGTCCAGGTCGCCCGCGAGCGCGTCGAAGCTGGCGGCGTCGACGGCCGCGAGGTCCGCGGGGATCTCGTGCACCGTGATGCGCACGCCGAGCGTCAGGGGCAGCGGCGAGTCCGTCACGACCGTGCCGAGCGGGCCGAGGTCGGCGACGAGCTCGTCGTCCGCGGTGATCGCGTACGTGGCCTCGTGCGGGCCGAGGCTGAGGTCTGCCTTGGCGGTGGTGATCCCGAACATGAGGCACAGCAGGGCGGCTGCCGCTCCCGCGAGGGTCCAGCGCAGCCAGCGGGGCGGTTTCGAACGACTCATCGCCTCTACCTTTTCATGCACGCGCACCGGTCACCCGTCGCTGGCACGATGAGCGTCATGTTCGTGCTCGAGTCGCTCTGGCAGCCGGCCGAGACCCCGGCGCGGGTCTGGTCGGTGCTCGCCGACCCGCGGTTCACCTGGCCCGACTGGTGGCCGGGCCTCACCGCCGACGACACGGGGAGCGCCGTCGGGCCGGACGGGCTGGCCGGTCCCGGGACGTGGGCCCGGCTGCGGGTCCGCAGCCCGCTGGGGTACGCGCTGGGGTTCCGGCTGGACCTCGCGGAGACGACGGCGCCGTCCGACGGCGCTCCCGGGCGCGCACGGCTGGACGTCTCCGGGGACCTGGCGGGGCTGGCCGACGTGGTGGTCTCGGACGCCTCGGCGCCCGGCCGGCCGCTCACCGAGGTGCGCCTGGTCTGGCAGGTGGCGCCGGTGCCGGCCTGGTTCCGCGCGGCGGCGCGCGTGGCCCCCGACCCGCTGGCCTGGGCGCACTCGCGGGTGATGCGCGCGGGCGAACGGGGCCTGGCGGCCCACCTGGCCGCGTGAGCCAGGGCGGTTCGAACCCGGGGCGGGTCAGCCTGTCTTGCGGGACTTCTTCGCGTCCGCGACGGAGCGCTTGAGGGCCTCCATGAGGTCCACGACCTCGGCGCCCCCGCCCTCCTCCTCCGCCTGCTCGCCGAAGGTCGCCGCGGTATCGACGGTCTCGCCCGCCTCCAGCTTCGCGTCCACGAGCTTGCGGAGCTGCACCTGGTAGTCGTCCTCGTAGTCCTCGGGCGTGAAGTCCGCCTCGAAGCTGCTCACGAGCTGCGCCGACATCGTCATCTCCTTGGCGCTGACCTTCGCGGGCTCGTCCAGGGACGGGAAGGCGGCCTCGCGGATCTCGTCCGCCCACAGGAGCGTCTGCAGCACCAGCACCTCGTCCCGCACGCGCAGCGCCGCGAGCCGGGTGCGCTGCCGGAGCGCGAACTTCACGACCGCCGTGCGGTCGGTCTCCTCCAGCGTGCGGCGCAGCAGCACGTACGCCTTCGTCGACTTGGAGTCGGGCTCCAGGTAGTAGGTGCGGTCGAACATGATCGGGTCGATCTGGTCGCTCGGCACGAACTCGACCACCGAGATCTCCCGGTCCCGCTCGGCGGGCAGGTCGGCGAGGTCCTGCTTGGTGAGCACCACGGTGCGCTCGCCGTCGTCGTACGCCTTGTCGATGTGCTCGTACGGCACCACCTCGCCGTCGATCTCGCACACGCGCTTGTACCGGATGCGCCCGCCGTCGGCGTCATGCACCTGGTGCAACGGCACGTCGTGGTCCTCGGTCGCGCTGTAGACCTTGACCGGGACGTTGACGAGACCGAAGGTCACGGCACCCTTCCAGATCGCCCTCATCCTTCTATGGTGCGCCCCAAGCGCACTACATGCCCAGGTTTAAGCCCCGGGGAGGGTCAGAGGCCCGCGCGGTCCAGCTTCTCGCAGAGCTCGGCGTTGGTGGGCTCCACCAGGTGCTCGCCGTCCGGGAAGACCAGCACCGGGATCTGCTTGCGGCCGGTCAGCGCCTCGGCCTCGTCGGCCCGCTCCGGCTCCGCGACGAGGTCCACGTAGACGTAGTCCACGCGGCGCACGTCGAGCACGGCCTTGCTGCGACGGCAGTCGCGGCACCACTCGGCGCCGTAGACGGTGAGGCGCTCGGGCCGGCCGGTCGACGGCGCGTCGCCGGCCACCGTCAGGGGCGAGGCGAACGCGTCGGTCGAGATGTCAGAAATCACGCGCCGGAGCCTAGCGGAGTTCTTCACCCCGCAACGACCCCGTTCGAGTGATCTCGCCGACTCCGAGCGCCCGCGCCCGCGCGGCGGCACGATGGTGGGATGGCGACGACGCACACGGTCACGGTCGACGGGCACCGCCTGCGCCTGAGCAACCTCGACAAGGTGCTCTACCCGGCGTCGGGCACCACCAAGGGCGAGGTGCTGCACTACCTGGCCGAGGTGGCGCCGGTGCTGCTGCCGCACGCGGCCAACCGCCCCGCCACGCGCAAGCGCTGGCCGGACGGCACCGGCGGGCAGATGTTCTTCCAGAAGAACCTCGACGCCTCCACCCCCGACTGGGTCAAGCGGCGGTCGATCCAGCACAAGAAGTCCGCCAACGACTACGTGCTGGTCAACGACCTCGCGACCCTGACCTGGCTGGGCCAGACGGCGACGCTGGAGCTGCACACGCCGCAGTGGCAGTTCGGCCGCACCGGGGCCCGGCTCGACCCCGACCGCCTCGTGCTCGACCTCGACCCCGGACCCGGCGCCGGGCTCGCCGAGTGCGCCCAGGTCGCCCGCTGGGCCCGCGACATCCTGCGCGGCATGGACCTGGAGCCCTACCCCGTCACCTCGGGGTCCAAGGGCATCCACCTGTACGCCGCCCTCGGCAAGGCCGCCGACACCCGCCTCGACTCCGACGCCGTCTCCGCCGTCGCGCACGAGCTCGCCCGCTACCTGGAGGCCGAGCACCCCGACCTCGTGGTCAGCGACATGAGCAAGGCCCTGCGGTCCGGCAAGGTGCTCGTCGACTGGTCGCAGAACAACGGCAGCAAGACCACCATCGCGCCCTACTCCCTGCGCGGGCTCGACCGCCCCTGGGTCGCGGCACCCCGTACGTGGGCCGAGCTGGAGGACCCGGACCTCGCCCAGCTCACGCCCGACGACGTGGTCGCGCGCGTCGCGGCCGACGGCGACCTCCTCGCTCCCCTGCTGGAGGGGCACCTCGCCGCCCTGGAACCGACCACGGAACGGCTGGCCACCTTCCAGAAGCTGGAGACCTACCGCGCCAAGCGGGACCCGGCGAAGACCCCGGAGCCGTTCGGGCCCGGCGAAGACGCGGAGGTCGAGCCTGCTGCCCAGGTCGAGCCCGCCTCGGGGGTCGAGCCTGCCTCCTCGCGGGTCGAGCCTGTCGAGACCGACCCCACGTTCGTCATCCAGGAGCACCACGCCCGCCGCCTGCACTGGGACTTCCGCCTCGAGCACGAGGGCGTGCTGGTCAGCTGGGCGCTCCCCCGCGGCGAACCCACCGACCCCGCCAAGAACCACCTGGCCGTGCAGACCGAGGACCACCCCCTCGAGTACGGGGCGTTCGAGGGCAGCATCCCCGGCGGCGAGTACGGGGCCGGCGACGTCACCATCTGGGACTCCGGCACCTACGACCTGGAGAAGTGGCGCGACGACGAGGTCATCGTCACCCTGCACTCCACGGAGCGCGGCGCCCGCCGCCTCGCCCTGATCCGCACCGGCGGACGCGACGGCGACGCCGAGAACAACTGGCTCATCCACCTCACCAAGGCCCAGCCCGGCACGCCCGCGCCGTCGGCCGCCGAACCCACACCGCCGTCCGCGGCCCGGGAGAACGGCACCCGACGCGAGACGCCGCCGGGCGCGCGGTGGCGGGCGATGCTCGCCACCGCCGCCACGCCCGGCGACCTCACCCGGCCCGACGACTGGGCCTTCGAGATGAAGTGGGACGGGTTCCGCACCCTCGCCCACGTCCAGGACCCCGAGACCCTCCGCCTGATCAGCCGCTCCGGCCAGGACCTCACCGTCACCTTCCCCGAGCTCGCGGCGCTCGCGGGCCAGGTCGACGCCGCCCGCCTGCCCGTGGTGCTCGACGGCGAGATCGTCGCCCTCGACCGCGCCGGCCGGCCCGACTTCCGCCGCCTGCAGCACCGCGCCAACCTGCGCAAGGAGCACGACGTCGCCCGCGCCCGCGCGCAGGTCCAGGTGGACCTCATGCTGTTCGACGTCCTGGTGGCCGACGGCCAGGACGTGACCGGCCGTACCTACACCGAGCGGCGCGAGCTGCTGGAGTCCCTGGTCGCGCCGAGCCCGCCCGTGCACCTGCCGCCCGCCTTCGACGGCGATCTCGACGCCGCCGTCCGCACCTCGCGCACCCTGCGGCTGGAGGGCGTGGTCGCCAAGCGCCGCGCCTCCACCTATGCCGGACGCCGCTCGCGGGAGTGGCTCAAGATCAAGCACCAGGCCATGCAGGAGGCGGTCGTGGTGGGCTGGCGCCCGGGCCGCGCCGACGCGTCGGTGATGGGCTCGCTGCTCATGGCGGTGCCCGACGGCGAGGACGGCGGCCTGCGCTATGTGGGGCGCGTCGGGACGGGTTTCTCGGAGCGAGAGCGGCGCGAGATCACCGCGCGGCTGCGAGGCATGGAGCGCAAGACGCCGGGCGTGTCCGGGGTGCCGCCGGAGGACGCGTCCGACGCCCGCTGGGTCACGCCGAGCCTGGTGGGCGAGGTGACGTACGCCGACTGGGTCGAGGGTTCGGACGGCGCCTCGGGCGAGCGGCGCATGCGGCACTCGGTGTGGCGGGGCTGGCGCCCGGAGAAGGCCGCGGCGGACGTGGTCGCGGAACTGCCCCCGCCCGCGGGACCGTGAGGACGGCCGGGTGCCGCGCGCGGCGCTTGGCACACTATTACTGCTGTAGCCGTCCGCGGTGTGCCGCGGGCCACCCCGCGAGCGCGGAATACCCGCGTCCGCAACGCCGGTTGTCGCCTGCATGCGAGCGATCACCTATGCAGAGTTCGGCAGCGCGGACGTCCTGGAGCTCACCGAGCAGCCGGACCCCCACATCGGCCCCGACACCGTCGTCGTCCGGGTGAAGGCGGCGTCGGTCAACCCGGTCGACTGGAAGATCCGCCAGGGGTACCTGCAGGGCCTCATCGACACGGATCTGCCGGCGATCCCGGGCTGGGACGTGGCGGGCGTCGTCGAGCAGGTGGGGCTGGACACCCCCGAGTACCAGGTGGGCGACGAGGTCTACGGCTACGTGCGCAAGGACACCGTGCGCGGCGGCACGTTCGCCGAGCTGGTGGCCGCGCCCGTGCGGACACTGGCCCGCAAGCCGGCGTCGCTGAGCTTCGAGGAGGCCGCGGCCGTGCCGCTCGCGGGCCTCACCGCCTACCAGGCGATCCAGCGGGCCGGCGTCAAGGACGGCCAGACCGTGCTCGTGCACGCCGCGGCCGGCGGCGTCGGCGCGTTCGCCGTCCAGATCGCCAAGGCGCTGGGCGCCCGCGTGATCGGCACGGCCAGCGAGCGGAACCACGAGTTCCTGCGCGGGCTGGGCGCCGAGCCGGTCAGCTACGGCGACGGCCTCGCCGACCGCGTGCGCGCGATCGCGCCCGACGGCGTGGACGTCGTCCTGGACTTCGTGGGCGACGGGGCCGTCGCGGCCAGCGTCGAGAACCTGGCCGACGGCGGCACGGTCGCCTCGATCGCCGACCCGACCGCTCGTAGCGAGCACGGCGGGCACTACGTGTGGGTGCGCCCCTCGACCGCCGACCTGGACGCGCTCACCGCGCTGTTCGACGCAGGCAAGCTGTCGGTCGAGATCGCGCAGGTCTTCGACCTGGCCGACGCCGCCGACGCGCACCGCGCCAACGAGTCGGGCCACACGCGCGGCAAGGTCGTCGTCCGCGTCTGAGGCCCGGGAGCCAGGCGGGCTGGGCTGCGGCTGCGGGCTGGGCTGCGGCTGCGGGCTGCGGGCTGCGGGCTGCGGGCTGCGACGAGCTGATCCGGGTGGTCGGCAGAATGTCAGGTGGTCGGCAGCTCGAGC